>JBATHI010000287.1:0-1609 GCA_049666645.1 Flavobacteriaceae bacterium
CCCTAGAACCCTGTTCCCATTATGGGAAAACGCCGCCTTGTGCCGATTTGATAGTACATCATAAAATCCCCGAAGTGGTCATCGGGCTTCAGGATCCCCATCTAAAAGTCGCTGGGAAAGGCATCCAGAAACTGGTCGATTCGGGCTGCAAGGTTTCAATAGGTATCCAGGAAAAGGAATGTAGGGAACTCCATAGAAGGTTTTTAACCTTTCACGGAAAGCGGAGACCCCTTATCATCTTGAAATGGGCCCAAACCATCGATGGTTTCATTGCTCCCGCACCAGGCAAAAGGGCAAAAGATCCGAAACCTTTTTGGATTACCAATACGGTCTCTAGACAACGCGTACATCAATGGAGAAGCGAAGAACAGGCCATCTTGGTCGGGACCAACACGGTGTTGGAAGATAACCCCAAACTCGATGTCCGACATTGGAAAGGTAAAAATCCCATCCGGATCGTCATCGACAAAGAGCTTCGCATCAAGGGTCGTTATCATGTACTTGATGGCAGTATCCCTACCCTTGTGATCACGCAGCAAGGCAACGCCGCCGCATATCAAAAGGGCATCGACTATATTGCGTTGGACTGGTCGGAAAATATAGCAGCTGCGCTCTGTGTTGCCCTCTATGAACGTCAAATAAGCAGTGTTCTGGTGGAAGGGGGTGCCCAGACCCTAAATCGTTTCATCAATGCCGACCTATGGGATGAGGCCAGGGTGTTCATCGGTGCCCAGACCTTCAATAAAGGGTTGGATGCCCCAAGGTTTTCGGGCAGACTAAGCGCTACTCAAAAGATCGGAAAAGACATCTTAAACTATTTTAGAAATGATTAAAAACATCATCTTCGATTTTGGCGATATTTTCATCAATCTGGATAAGGGGATCATTGTTCGCGAAATGGAGCGATATGGAGGACAGCCGGTCTTAGGTCCAGACCTCCATGTGCTCAATGCCCAATATGAAATAGGCGCCATCAGCTCTGAGGAATTTTTGATGGAGTTGGTTTCGGTCTATCCCGAAGCAACCAAAACTGAAATCGCCGAAATCTGGAATTCCATGTTATTGGATTTTCCCGACCACAGGCTCGAATTCCTTGAAAAATTGGCGCAAGAGGGCAAGTACCGGCTATTTTTACTCAGCAATACCAATGCGCTTCATATTCCGCATGTACGATATATCATGGGGGCGAACAAATTCGATCGGTTCAAAAACAGTTTCGAAAAGTTCTATTTGTCGCATGAAATTCACCTTCGGAAACCCAACACGGAAATTTTTCGTTTTGTGCTCGAGGAAAACGGATTGCGGGCCGACGAGACCTTTTTTGTGGACGATACGAAGGAAAATACCGAAGCTGCCCAAAAACTCGGCATTCGGAGTTGGAACCTTCAAGTCGGTCGTGAAGATATCGTTGAACTAAAATCACGACTCTAGGATGTTCCCACTAAGCATGTGTGTGCTTTTTTCAAGCGCCTTGTTCGTCATATTCAAGCTTTTTTCCAGATACAAGATCCAGACCCTCTACGCGATCATCACCAATTATTTTACGGCCAGTTTTTTCGCCACTTTTTTTTATGACGGCCCTATCAACTATTCGGCATTGCCGGCAAAA
>JBATHI010000288.1:0-2823 GCA_049666645.1 Flavobacteriaceae bacterium
GCCCTGGGCAATGCAATCAAATGCAGTACGCTGGAAGATCTGCTCTCGGTTTCGGACGTGGTGACCCTGCATATCGATGATAACAAGGCGAACAGGAACTTTATCGGGGAACGCGAAATCAACCAAATGAAGCAAGGCGCCATGCTGATCAACCTGTCCAGAGGTTTTGTGGTGGATGTGAATGCGCTGGCGAATGCCTTGAAAAGCGGAAGACTGGCAGGGGCGGCAGTAGATGTTTATCCCGAGGAACCCAGTGGAAACGGACAATTTGAAACGCCGTTGCAAGGACTTTCCAACGTGATACTCACCCCCCATGTCGGAGGGAGTACCGAAGAGGCCCAACGCAACATTGCCGATTTTGTGCCCAAAAAAATAATGGATTATATCAATGCCGGCGATACTGTCGATGCGGTGAACTTCCCCAACATACGGTTGCCGAAACAATCAAATGCCCATCGGTTCCTTCACATCCATAAAAATGTACCGGGTATCATGGCAAAGATCAACGAGGTACTCGCGAAGTTCGAAATGAACATCTCCGGACAATACCTTTCCACCGACAACGATGTGGGGTATGTGATCACCGATCTGGACAAGGAATATAACAAGGATGTGATCAAGGCCCTAAAAAGGGTAGAAAATACGATTAAATTCAGGGTGCTTTATTAAGCCAAACTGACCATACGGGTCATTGGTGGTGGTAAGGCTCATTTCTTAAAATGGTGAAGGCCCGATATATTTGCTCCACTGCGAACAGCCGTATCATTTGATGGGAAAATGTCATCTTTGAAAGGCTGATCGATCCCTGTGCGCGTTGGTAGACCGCATCGCTAAAGCCGTAAGGCCCTCCGATGGCCAAAACCAACTGTTTGATGCCCGAATTCATTTTCTTTTGTAAGAAATCCGCAAAATCGACCGAAGTGTAATGCTTTCCCCTTTCATCCAACAACAGCAAAACCTCGGATGCGCCTATTTTTTTCAAGATCATTTCGCCCTCTTTTTCCTTCTGCTGATTTTCTGTCAGGTTTTTGGCATTTTTGAGATCAGGGATCACCTCCAATCCAAAGTTGACATAATGCTTTAATCTGCCTTCGTACTCGGTGATTAAGAATTGCAGATGCCGACTATCGGTCATTCCTATCGCTAACAGTTTAATGGTCATGTTACAAAGGTAATTTTGATTATTGGATCGTGAAAATGCAATTGAAGTGCCGGGCAGCAATTTCATGCCTTAAAACCCGTTTTATCATTGGAGCCGATCATATGTTGAAATATTCTTGGCAAAGGAAAGCGATTTAGGGAAACGATGTCTTGGGCCATAACCCAAACCACAAACATTTTAGTAATTTAGCCAGCATCAAAGAACAAGTATGATTTCCGAAGAACAGTTTCGACAAGAAATAACGCTGATCATTAAAAATGCCATCAGGGAAGATGTTGGGGATGGCGATCACAGCAGTTTGGCCTGTATCCCGGCCACCGCCCAAGGCAAGGCCAAATTACTGGTCAAAGGCCGAGGGGTAATCGCAGGCATTTCCTTTGCACAACAAGTTTTTGATTATGTCGACCCTGATTTAAAGGTCGATATCTTAATTGGCGATGGTTCGACGGTCGATTATGGGGATATCGCATTTTTCGTGGAAGGTAGGTCACTGAGCATTTTAAAGGCCGAAAGACTGGTGCTGAATGCCATGCAGCGCATGAGCGCGATAGCCACCAAAACAGCCTCCTTCGTGAAACTTCTGGAGGGCACCAAAACAAAGATATTGGATACCCGTAAGACCACTCCGGGGATACGGGCACTCGAAAAATGGGCCGTGACCATAGGGGGAGGGGAAAACCATAGGTTTGGACTGTTCGATATGGTCATGTTAAAGGACAACCACATCGATTTTGCAGGAGGCATTACCAAAGCGATTTCCATGACACGCCAATACCTAATAGCCAATGGCCTGGATCTAAAAATCATCGTGGAAGCCAGGAACATGGATGAAGTAAGGGAAATACTAAAATCGGAGCCTGTTTACCGTATTTTGCTCGATAACTTCGATTATGGGCAGACCCGGGAGGCGGTAAACCTGATCGGGAAATTTTGCCAAACAGAATCTTCCGGGAGCATCAATGAAAAAACATTGAGGAACTACGCCGATTGTGGTGTCGATTATGTTTCGTCAGGGGCGTTGACACATTCGGTATATAACATGGACCTTAGTTTAAAGGCGGTCTAGATGTCGGTTGAAATTGAAAAAAAACTGGAGAAAATACCGATCATCAAATGGTTGGTAAAACTGTTGAAGAATATTCGTTTGCCCGGTTTCGAGGGCTTGTCGATATACGACCTGATGGAAATGTATATCCTTGGAATTGTTGAGGGGGCCCTGTCTACCAGGGCCAGTGCCATCGCTTTCAGTCTTTTTCTGGCGCTTTTCCCCCTGATGATATTTCTGGTCACCTTAGTGCCATTTTTGGTTTCCTATATCAGTTTGGGAAATGCCAATTTTGATTTTCAATTTCAATCCTTTCTGGAATCATTTTTTCCTTCTGCCACTGGCGAATATTTTGGTGAGATCTATCAACAGATCAAGGACCAGAAGCGCGGTGGTTTGTTGTCTTCCACCTTCTTGTTGTCGATTTTTCTGATGGCCAATGGGGTCAATGCCATATTTGGGGGTTTCGAAAATTCCTATCATGTGAACCTTAACAGAAATATCTTCAAACAATATCTGTTTGCCCTTTTTGTGGGCTTGATCCTGTCGATTTTACTAATAGTCGGTTTTGTGGCCTTCATTTATTTTGAGTTTTATGTATTGGGGTATCTAAATC
>JBATHI010000289.1:0-7527 GCA_049666645.1 Flavobacteriaceae bacterium
CTGGAGCCGGCTATGTTATCCGCCGTATTTTAAGGCGTGCCATTCGATATGGCTTCACTTTTTTGGATACGAAACAACCGTTCATGTACCGATTGGTCAAGGTTTTGGCAGATGTCATGGGCACCGCCTTCCCCGAATTGAAAGACCAACGACAACTCATCGAGAACGTCATCAAAGAAGAGGAACATTCGTTCCTGAACACCCTCGAACAAGGGTTGGTGCTTCTCGATAATATGATCGACACCAACAAGGGAAAGAAAATCGATGGCCGAAAGGCCTTCGAGCTTTATGATACCTATGGGTTCCCCATCGACCTTACGTCCCTCATCTTGGCAGAAAGGGGATATACCTTGGACGAGAGCGGTTTTAATGCCGCGATGCAGGAACAGAAAAACCGGTCACGCGCCGCATCGGAAGTGGCCAAAGGCGACTGGACCGTGCTATCGGAGGACAAGGATCAGGAATTCATTGGATATGATGCCCTGGAGGCCCAGGTGAAATTGGTGAAGTACCGTAGGGTAACCTCCAAAAAGGAAGGGGAGCAGTACCAATTGGTTTTCAATATCACCCCGTTTTATCCGGAAGGCGGGGGCCAGGTCGGTGATAAAGGCTATTTGGAAGTGCCCAATGGCGATGTGATCTATATCGTGGATACCAAAAGGGAGAACAATGAAATACTGCATTTCAGCAAGGACCTGCCCAAAAATACCGCTGGCACTTTTAAGGCGGTGGTAGATAAAAAGCAACGAAAACGGACGGAAGCGAACCATACCGCTACCCATTTGCTGCACCAGGCCCTGCGGGAAATATTGGGCAACCATGTAGAACAAAAGGGATCTGCGGTGCATTCGAAATACCTGCGGTTCGATTTTTCGCATTTTGCAAAAATGACATCCGAGGAACTGCAGGCGGTGGAACGATTCGTCAATGTCAGGATCGAGGGGCAACTCCCTTTGGAGGAAAGCCGCAACGTACCCGTGGAAGAAGCCTTAAACGAGGGGGCCATGGCGCTTTTCGGCGAAAAGTACGGCGATGTCGTAAGAACGATCCGCTTCGGACAATCGATTGAGCTCTGCGGCGGCACCCATGTTCACAACACTTCCGAAATATGGCATTTTAAGATCCTATCGGAAGGGGCAGTAGCTGCCGGGATCAGGCGTATCGAGGCGATCACTTCCGATGCGGTCAAGACCTATTTCGCCGAGAACAACCAAAACCTCCTCGAGATCAAGGCCCTCTTGAACAATCCGCAAGACCCCATTAAAGCGGTATCAGGCCTGCAGGAAGAAAATGCCCGTTTGCGGAAGGAAGTGGAAAACTTCAACAAAGCAAAGGCCATGAACCTCAAAAGCGATTTCATCAAGGAATTGGAAGCGATAAACGGGGTGCGGTTTCTGGCCTAAAAAGTCGATTTGGACGCCGCCGGCATCAAAGACCTCTCATTTGAAATGGGGCACGATCAAGACGATTTGTTTTTGCTCTTTGGCACCGAACAGGAAGGTAAGGCACTTTTGTCTTGTTACATCTCCAAGCCCTTGGTGGCCTCGAAAAATCTCAATGCGGGCACGATCGTGCGCGAATTGGGCAAATACATCGAGGGCGGGGGAGGCGGACAGCCCTTTTTCGCCACGGCCGGCGGTAAAAAACCCGAAGGAATTATGGCGGCCTTGCAGCATGCAAAAGCCTACATCAGCTAAATGAAGCCATGAAACTTCAAACCCAAGTTCCTTTATCGGCAGTTTCGAACCAAATCGACTATGAAAGCCGTTTGTTGCTATTGGGTTCCTGTTTTGCCGATAACATCGAAGAAAAATTGGTGGGCCACAAATTTAAGACCTTCGGGAATCCTTTTGGTATTTTGTTCCATCCCGCAAGCATTCAGCGTTTGATCTCACGATCGGTGAACCGACAAATGTATGGTGAAGAGGAACTTTTTTATCTCAATGGGCGCTGGCATTGTTTTGACGTGCACTCCGATTTGAGCCATACCAGAAAGGAAGATCTGTTGCAATCTTTAAACCAAGCGCTGCTTGACACCCGGCAGGAGTTGGCACAATGCACCCACATCATGATTACCCTGGGTACGGCCTGGGGGTATCGCCATCTGTCTTCCGATTCCCTGGTGGGCAACTGCCATAAGGTGCCCCAAAGGGAATTTAAAAAAGAACTGTTTTCCATAAGTGAAATGGAAACATGTCTGGAAAATATGGTCGGGAACGTTCGAGAGGTCAACACGGAGGCCCAACTGGTCTTTACCGTTTCCCCGGTGCGCCACCTCAAGGATGGTTTTGTGGAAAACCAACGCAGCAAGTCGCATTTGATCGCTTCCCTCGGCCAGTGGTTGGCCACGAAAACGGCCACCGAGAAGCTTCATTACTTTCCGGCCTATGAACTGGTCATGGATGAATTGCGCGACTATCGGTTTTATGAAGCCGATATGGTACATCCCAATGCCGTGGCCATTGCGTATATTTGGGAAAAATTCAAGGGGGTTTGGATTTCGGAAGATGCCCATGCCACCATGGAACAGGTACAAGAAATTCAAAACGCACTGCAGCATAGGCCTTTTCATCCCGAATCGGAGCAGCACCAACGATTTATGGGGGCCTTACAAGAAAAAATCAACAAGCTACGAATTGGATATCCCCATATGAAATTCGACCGGCCCTTGCCCGGAAAGCAATAGCAGGAAGATGTTGCCGTCGCCATGGTCTGCAATCGATGCAATGGGCGCAACGGATAAGTGCCGGCCTCATGGTCCGATATCTTACAATGCAAAGCGTATGAAAAAAGTATTGATTGGCGCATTGATCACATTGGCTCTGGTGCTCATCTTTCGCTCCTGCGCCGAGGATAAGGATAAGGAGACCATTCTCCGGGAAAATTCGATGCTCATCCAGCAGCAAATCGAAAATGTATCAAAACTCATCGTCACCGAGGGGCATTTTGCCGAAATCTATAATTACAAGGATTCCCAACAATTATTCGGCCCTTTGATCACGGCCGACAAAAAGGCCTTGGTCGTGGTCAATGCAGAGGTTACGGTTGCCTATGATCTTAAGCAGCTTGATTTCAATGTGGATACGGCAACGAAGACCTTGGAACTTAAAAATATTCCGGAACCCGAAATCAAGATCAGTCCCGATTTTGAGTATTACGATGTGACCGCCGATTACTTCAATCCGTTCAGTGCGGCCGATTACAATACCATAAAAAGAAATGTGAATGCCTCCTTACTGAAAAAGGTGGAAACCTCTTCCTTAAAACGGAATGCCCGGAACCGGCTGATCAGTGAACTTGCGAAATTTTATGTTTTGACGAATTCGATGGGGTGGACATTGACCTATCACGGCCAAACGGTACAACAGGATCTACAGGAACTGAGGCTGCAGGATTGAGTTCCGGCTAGATCGGCCCCATACCATTAAGGGTGTGGATGCAATGACTTGGCCCCAAAAACCGCACTGATTTATCGAAATGCCATTTTGGCCCATCGCAGGTACTGTTCCCAGTCATAATCGGTGACGTCATGGCCCCCGCTTCTGATATGATAGGCCACCGTATTTTGTATGGGTTCATCGATCGAAGGCATGGCATCCGACGCAATCCCCTTTTTGCCGAATAACCGATATACTTCCGTGGCATAGTGGGCAGAAAGGAATTCCCCTCTTGGATCGGCCCATTGATCTTCCACGGCGCTGGCCACATACAATGGGCGTGGTGCCATGAGGGCCAAGAGCAAATGTTGGTCTACGGGCATGGCTTCCTCATTTTCGTTATACTGTTCAAAGTTATCACAGAACCAATGTGGGAAGGCACGGTTGATGCTCCCTATGGTCTCCCCGAATTTTCTTTTGGAAAGGGCCGCTCCGCCGCAGCCCGAATCGTTGCTGACGATACCGGCAAATCGTGTATCGGAAGCGCCGGCCCATAGGGCCGCTTTGCCCAATCTGGAATGCCCAAATACGATGACTTTTGTAGCCTCCACGTCCCCGTCGTCGATAAGATAATCCATGGCCCTGCTCAGACCAAAGGCCCATGCGGCGATGCTTCCCCATTCATTGGCATGGGGCTGTTCCTGGTCCTGCTTATAGAAAAGATGGTGTAGCCCGTCGGCAAAATCGTTTTTGTCGGGATCTACTTCGCCATAATAAATGGTGGCCAGACCAAAGCCGGCCGCAATGATCTTGTCGATGGCCCATCGGTTCGTACGGCCACCCCTGGAAGCCTCTGTAAGTACATTATCGGCAATGCCCAATTCTGCATTGTTTTCTGACCAAGCGGTTGATATGATTACCTCGGGGTCTTGGGTCACCGTATGGTTGCCATGAAAATTATAGCCTAAAAATAAGGGTGCTTTTTTTATATTTTTTGGGAGATAGATCAAAATATTGAAGGTGATGGATCGATCGTCTTTTTTGAGGGTGATCGCCACCTGTTTGCGACGGGCTTTCCCATCAAGGGCATAGTCGCTGTTTTCGATGACCTTATAGGAATATTCGTCCAATTTTCCCGGTACTTGGCCATAAACCTGCTGTTCAAAAAAGCGGTAAAGCTCGGGTCTGCGCTTCTCTGTCCAATCGCTTTCGGTACCAATCTTTTCACCATCGAAGGCGAGGAGCGCTTCAGGGACCTGAAAATCGGGCACCTTGCTTTCATCGTAATTGGGTTCAACTTGCGCGTTCAGCATACTTAAGACAAAAAGGGAGCAAAGAAAGGATTGCGTTATTTTCATTTTGTGGGTTGGTATTTATTTTTTCGAGGTTTTTCACGGGCTGTATTTATAGGTAAGGGTATAATCTGCCTTTTCTAGAACCGATCGTGTTTAATTGCTGCGTTTTCCAAATCCACCAAGGCCATACCATCGTCGATCAAATGTCCCAATTGGGGGTTGTTCATCTTCACCGTTTCCAGGTGCAGCGCGATTTCGTGCGCAAAGTCGGAATCGCCGTTAATTTTGGCCAGTTCATAAAGTTCAACCGAAAGCAGCCAATCTTGGGGATGGTTTGCCTTCATGGTCTCGAACACCTTGTGCCTTGAGATCGTGGTGTTGGTGCCCTCCCTAAAATCCCTGACTTGGCCATAGTATTGCTCCAACTTTTTCCGTTCGGGAGATTTGTGCAATTTGATGGTCTTTTCGGTAATTTTGTGTGTAATCAGATCAAAACTGTTGAGGTCGGCCGGACCGTTGAAGGCCGAAACGATATGTTCGCCCACCGCCATGTGGTACAGTTGGTCGAAATTTTCATAGAGCGGCTTGTCGCGATGGGTTATTTTGCAATTCTTAAAGGTGATCAAGATAATCTCGCCTCTCGGATTTCGCGTGCCCGTAACGATTTCCCCGGTTACTTTTATATCGTCCTCAAATTCGAGTGACACCGTTTTTCCTTCATAGATGTCATAGGCCTTTAGATCCCTAGGTCCCATATCCTCTATGGCAAGGTTGATGCCCTTGAGTCTGCCGACGGGCGATCCATATCCGGCGCCGTGCTTCGCTATGCCATGCCCTACCAATTCCTTTTCCCGATAAGCCAATGCAGTGGGTCCGGTGGTTTGAAAAAATACAGGCTTGTTTTCGAAGGCTATGGCCTGGGTAAAATTACCCGACACCTGTAAGCCCGTGCTCAATTCGATGGTGCCGAGTTCATTGGAATGGATAAGCTTTTGTAAACTGGCCAATGCCCCTTTCCGCAAAGCCATCCCATTGGCAAATTCTTCCAAAACCTCGTTCAGGTAAGCGAAATCAGGGGTTACGAATAATTGTGGCTGGGGTTTTGTAATATCGAACGCGGTATGTGCCGCATCTATGGAATAGGGTATTTTTTTGACTTTGTCGGTCATGCACCAGGCGCTCTCGCCTATGGAGGACAGCAGCCCGGCCCCATATATTTTTGGTAGGCCAACGGTGCCGATCAGGCCATATTCCACCGTCCACCAATGCAGGTTTCTGATCAGGGCCATTTCGCTGGGTTCGCCCATATTGCGCTGCAGTTCGGAGATCTTTTCCTCCGCACTTTCAATTTCGCCCATCGGTGTCCCGGTAGCTTCCTTAATGATCGACAAATGCCGCACCGCTTCATAGAGTTCAAAATCTTTCGCACTGGAAATGGCCTTACATCCAATTTCCCCGAATCGTCTTAAGTATTCTGCATATTCGGGATTGGCGATGATCGGCGCATGGCCTGCCCCTTCATGGATGATGTCTGGTGCGGGGGTATATTCAATATGTTCCAATTGTCGGATATCGGAAGCGATGACCAGCACATTATAGGCCTGAAATTCCATAAAAGCCGAGGGGGGTATAAAGCCATCAACCGCCACGGCGGCCCAACCGATGTCTTTTAAAATACGGTTCATCCCATACAAGTTCGGGATATGGTCTATCGATATCCCTGTTTTCTCCAGCCCTTCCAAATACGACCCATGGGCCACTTTGCTCAGATAGTCCACATTTTTGCGCATGACATAGCGCCAAACGGCCTGATCGATAGGGGAATAATCCCCATAATTTTGGGGTTTTATATACTGCTTGAGATGTTTGGGAAGCTTCTCTAAGATGGGATTGCTTTCGTACGACATTGTTTTGCACTTGTTTGTGGATTAAAGGTACAAAAAAGCCTTCTTCCCCGGCAGGGTCAAAGGCTTCAAGTTTTTGTTCGATCAACCATGGGTCTTCTGAAATTAAAGCGACCCGTAAACCGGACGGCATTTATTGCAGGGCCACCGCATTGGGGGGATATTGACTCAAAATTTCGGAAACGAACTCTTGTATGCGCGCTTCCTTTTTTTGCACATCCTTGATATTGGCCAAATTGCCAATGCCCTTGCCTTGCCAAACAAGTTCTTTGTTTTTGGCATCGATCAGGTCGATATACAGAGAACCTTCGGTTCTGGTGCTCACTTGGCTACCACCGCCCCATCCTGGGCCCCAAAGCCAAGGATTCCAGCCCCAGCCGCCCCAACCCCAACCGAAGTTGTTATTGTAAACGTCTACCTGTTCGCGTTCTTTCGTAAAGATGCTCACCAAGAGATCGGGGTTTTCTGACTTAACAAATCCGCGGGCGCCCATTTCGTTTTCTATGGCCCTCAAGATTCGTTTTTTGTCAAGGTCGGAAATTTGGGCCCTGTCGATACCCGTTTTATAAAAGGCATAAGACTTAAAGGTGCTGAAATTGGTGTTCTGGTCATAATCGGAAAGAACCCTCACCGAAGTACAGGAACTGAGCGCAAATGCCATAAACACCAGCGCCATAAACATTTTGTTTGCTTTCATAGTCAATTTTTTTTTTGGATACAATCGGGGGTTTACTACCCTCCACAAAGCTTCAAAAATCGTGCCGAAACAACAACATTATCATTGTTTGTTGGTTTTGGCATTGTAGCCGTAAGGGCAATGCCTGCAACCACTTTCACAGCAATAGCCCCGTTTGAGATGGTACTGTTCGGTAAAGACCTTATATCCTTCCTTCGAAAGGTAAAAATCACCTTCCTCCAGTGGAATGATTTCTTTCATGCCTACTTTATATA
>JBATHI010000290.1:0-3200 GCA_049666645.1 Flavobacteriaceae bacterium
ATGACGACAAGTACGATCTCCCCAATGGCATAACGCATGTATTTCAGGGGTTTGTTGGCGTCTGCGAGTTGTTTACGGATTTTTCGAAAGAAGTTGATCACGGGTCAAGGGTTGGTTAAAATGAAGCAAAACGGTTCGACTTTTATGGTTTTGGCATGGAAAACCTGCCAAAATTCCCCGTTACACCCTAAACTTAGAAATAATGGTTGGATTTTCCGAGCGGAAAATCCCCAAACAGTGCATTATCGGTGCTGTTCAATGCATTTTTATGCCTTCGTAATATCCAACCCCTTGATCCAAAAGATTTCCGATTCATAAAACTTGAGCCTCGTTTTAATGACCCGGTCGGTTTTGTCGCGAGCCGGTTTGGTTACAAAATGCGCCTTGGAATTGCTGAAGTCGAGTGTATGTTTTTCGTCAAGGTCCTTTTCCTTGTTGGTATAAAAGGAAACAACTTTGCCGTCGGCGCGCCAATTTCCCTTTCCGTATTTATGTTCTACCCAGGGAATCCCATTTTTGTGATTCCTGTAGGAATGAAAGAAAAACGTTCCATCTGAACGTAATGTCAATTTATATTCGATCAGGTGTTTGTCCTTACTCCCTGCCTGAAGAAAATATTCGCCCTCCAACTGGTCCGAGTGTGCTTTGGGTTTTTAAAGATCTGCAATTCCTTGAGAACAATTTTGCCAAATGCGTATTTAAGGTGTTTGGAAATCCTTTTTTCCACAAGGTCAAATCTTTTTTTAAATACTTCATCATAGTTTCTATTTGTATTTAGAGTATGTCCGCAAGCGGGTATCTCAACCAAATGTCCACAGGACATTTGATCACGCCTAGGCGTGATATAGTTTCGATAATATCATTGGTTATGGTTGGCCAACGGTTCGCCCATGAAAAACAGCAGTTTTTTTCGGACTATAGCTAACCCAATATTTTACTATTTGTCTTTTGTTTTAGAATTACATCAGCTATTTTTTAGATGCGTTTTTAGCCTAAGTCATTTTAATTCTGAAAGCGCTTCTTTGGCATATTCGTTGTCTGGATTTAATTCCAATGATTTTTGGTACGCTTTGATGGCATTTTCTTTATCCCCTAACAGTAGCAGACATTCACCATAGCTGTCATGGGTATTCCATGCATCCGGATACAATTCTGTACTCAGTTTAAATAGTTTTATGGCATTATTATTTTCATTTTCTTCCATCAATTTATAGCCTAAATTGATGATGCTATTTTCAGAAATATCATAAACAGGTTCGTTTATATCTTGCTGCTTCATTATTTCAACCACCTCGTCAATCGTTTTTTCAGAATTTAGGAGTCGCTCCAATACTACAGGCAATTCTAATGCTACACGAATCAAATCAATAATATAATTAGTCCTATTTAAAAATTCATTGGTTACATTAATATACCGATTAACATGCTGTTTCTCTCTAATCAATAGATTCTGGAATCTTGTGTCATTCAATAAGCCATTGTAGTCAGAGGGCCTAGCATTCGTTGATGCTTCGGGATATTCTTTTTTGTTTAAAGAAAAATCCAAAAGAGAAACATAGGAATCCAGGAGTGGCCGGTGCTCCTCCGCCAACATTACTCTATACTGTTCAGTCAGGGCCAGATTGGCGTCAATATCGAAAGCATAGGTAGTAAGCCAATATTTTAAGGTATCATTTTGAATCAATCCCAATTGATCCGAGGATAAAAGTGAATTGAGCGTTCCATTCACTAATTTTGGAAACATGACAATGGAAGCTAGTATATCATCCTTTGTTTCCTGGTCGAAAGCATCGGCATTTCTTCCTATATAATTCAACCTCCTCTCTAATTGTAAATCGGCGTTATTATATAGTCTTAACGAGACCTGAAGATTATTTGAATTCGTCTCGAAATCTTTCAGGAGGCTTGACAGAATAATCCTTTCCTGGGCGATGGATTTTTTATTTTCATTCCAGTTATTGACTTGCAGTGCTAAAAGAATACCTATCATCACCAGAGCAATTTCACCAAAGGCGTATGCCAGGTATTTGGAGGTTTTATTTTCTATCAAAAGATTTTGTCTAATTTTCCTGAAGAATTTGATCATTGGTCATTAGTTGGTTAAGCCTGGTGGTGGAGGAAGAAAGCAAAGGGCTCTGCCCTCCACTTTTTTAATTTAATCGCTGTTCTTTTAAGAATTTCCGAATGTCGGGGTGGCGGTATTGAACGGCAAAGTCCAAAGCCGTTTTGCCCCGATAACGGGCATTGAGATCGGCACCGTGTTCGACCAAATATTCCACCATCTCCAATGGGCCGTATTTCGCGGCGTACATCAAAGGGGTCTTATCGGCGCAAACGCCCTCGATATCGGCCCCTTTTGCAATAAAATATTCCAGCGATTTCATCGATTTCAATTTGATGCTCATGGCCAGATAACTGTATTTCTTGCTATCGGCAACCCCAAAGCAACCATTGATCGCCTCGGTGGGAATCAGTTTTTCCAATTGTTCCGTATTCCCATATTTGATGTTCCAGGCGATCTCATTGGTGAGCTCCTGCCCGTGGCAGGCCATTCCCATCTTTAGGATCGTTCCAAGAAAGATCGAAGTTTTAATCCAGGTATTCATTTTGCCAATAAAAAGTTGTTCAAAGAAATGTCACCTAAATCCCGTCCCTGACCTGACAGAGAGGCCTAATAGGGGAGCAGGGTAGGCTTGCAGAATATAAGTTACGAAATTTATGGAAATGGGAGGGCCAAACTGCTTAAAATCTTGAGTTTGCAAAGGTTGGTTTTGTTCCAACTTTATTATTTCCGTCGGCGCTCTTTGCACGGATTGTTCAAATGACCATAGTTTATTGAATTTGGAATTTGGAATTTCTTCCCGGAACCGGATTGCTTCCCCTCCGCCTTCGTCAAGACTTCGGCAGGTCGGAAGCGGCCTTGGGGGTGGCTTTACAAAGAAAGCCGATGCTGTTTTGGAATTTCTTCCCGGAACTGGATTGCTTCCTCCCCGCCTTCGTCGAGACTTCGGCAGGTCGGAAGCGGCCTTGGGAAGGGCTTTACAAAGAAAGCCGATGCTGTTTTGGTATTTGAGATTTGGGATTTGGAATTTGGGATTTGGGATTTGGGATTTGGGATTTGGAATTTGGAATTTGGGATTTGGGATTTGGGATTTGGAATTTGGAATTTCTTCCCGGAACCGGATTGCTTCCTCTCCGCC
>JBATHI010000291.1:0-3890 GCA_049666645.1 Flavobacteriaceae bacterium
TGGTAAATGCGTCAAGTGCGCAACCGACTAATGCACTTCCATTGCATTGATACCCTTTCTATTTTTGTGACTAAATCATTAGGATCATGTGCGATCACCATGAGGGACACGACCACGGGCACCATCACCATGGATCGGGCAAGAATACGGAACTTTATTTTTCCCTGATCAGTGGGGCATGTCTGTTGGCAGGAGTACTTTTTGGGCAATTGACCGGGAATGCCCTTCCCGTTTCGTGGGGCCTCTATCTTGCGGCCTATGCTTTCGGAGGTTATTTTATCCTTAGGGAAGCCATCGAGAAGACCATCAAAGGGCAGTTCGAAATTGATTTTTTGATGGTAGTTGCGGCCATAGGGGCCGGTTTTTTGGGCAAATGGATAGAAGGCGCCCTTTTATTGTTCCTTTTCAGCCTGGGCCATGCCCTGGAGCATTATGCCACTGCCAAGGCCAAAAGTTCCATCGCTGCGCTGAGCGGCCTGATTCCCACGACCGCATTGCTGCGAAAAAATGACCAAACCATCGAAGTGCCGATATCGTCGCTGCAAGTTGGAGATCTTATTCAGATACGGCCCCATAACAGCATTGCCGCAGATGGTTATGTTGAGAAAGGGGTCGGAAGTGTTGACCAATCTCCCATTACTGGGGAAAGCATCCCGTCAGATAAAAAACCGTTCGTCCAAGCTGTTGACGGCCAAGGAGATTTAAAAGTCGTTCCCAAGGAAAGCCAGGTATACGCCGGTACCATCAATGGCAATGCCCTGTTAGAGGTAAGGGTAACCAAAATTGCCGCCGATTCTACCCTTAGTCGAATGCTGGCCATGATCAGTGAAGCCCAGAAGCATAAATCGGCCACACAATTGCTCACCGATAGGATACAGCGGTATTATGTGCCGGTAGTACTGATTTTGGTGGCGTTGCTCAACTTCGGTTTTTTGTTGATCGATGAAACCTGGAGCGATAGCTTTTACCGCTCCATGGCCGTATTGGTGGCCGCAAGTCCATGTGCCTTGGCCATTTCCACTCCCTCTGCGGTGCTCAGTGGCATTGCACGGGCCGCCCGTGGGGGCGTTTTGATCAAGGGTGGCCGCCCCTTGGAAGCCTTGGGGGGTATTTCTGCCCTGGCCTTCGATAAAACAGGGACCTTGACCGAAGGCAGGCCCAAACTCACCGACGTGGTGACCATCGCCGAGGGTTATGGGGAGCACGATGTACTTAAAATAGCGATTGCCGTGGAACGCTTGAGCGACCACCCATTGGCCAAGGCGATAGTGAGGGATGGGATGCAACAGTTAAATGGTACAGAAATACCTGAGGCCGGAAAGCTGATTGCAGTACAGGGCAGGGGGGTGCAGGCAAAATTGGCGGGCGATGTCGCATTGATCGGCAATCTCAGCTTTTTCGTGGAGCGGGATCATGAAGTTCCAGTAGGGATCGTGGAACGGATCGAAGCAATGGAATCAGCGGGGAAAACGACCATGCTCGTCAAACTCGGCGATCATTATATCGGTATTTTGGGCCTGATGGATACCCCAAGGGAAGAGGCCCAACAAATATTGGAACAACTCCTCCAGCTTGGAATTCGCAAAATGATCATGCTTACCGGTGACAATCAACAAGTGGCCGACAGTGTTGCAAAAATAATGGGATTGACGGAGGCCCGAGGGTCGCTCCTCCCGGAAGGGAAGGTCGCCGTGGTCAAGGAATTGATGGACCAAGAACACCGATTGGCCATGATCGGGGATGGGGTTAATGATGCCCCGGCCATGGCACAGAGCACCGTGGGGATTGCCTTGGGCGCCACCGGTAACGACGTGGCCCTTGAAACGGCCGATGTCGCATTGATGTCAGACACCCTGGCCAACCTGCCCTTTGCAATCGGACTGAGCAGAAGTGCCAAGGCCATCATTCGCCAGAACCTTTGGATCAGTTTGGGCATGGTGGCCCTCCTGGTGCCGGCAACCCTGTTCGATTTTGCCAACATTGGCGTCGCGGTATTATTTCATGAGGGCTCAACGCTTTTGGTGGTGGTCAATTCCCTTCGGCTACTGTCTTATAAATCATAGTATGGCCTCAAAATATTAAAAAAAAAATTGGGTTGCCACTGTAACAAATCAACTTTTCTTCAGTCTTATCCTTAGAAAAGTCACATTTTTCGCCCGATAATCATCGGAATTTGAATTAGTCAGGAATAAAGCTGTCCCTTGAGTGGGGCGGCTTTATTTTTTGGCCTTTAACCCAGCGGTTGGCTGCCAATACCCGAAAATTGTATTTAACATAAAAATAACAGCCCCGTCAGACTTCGTTATATGTTAAAAAATGAGGAAGGATATTGTGCAAGTGGCAATAAAACCTTCCAAGAATTAAGAAATTGACAGCAATATCTTGATTTGGGCGGCAATCCGATTTTGGAACACCGGTTTTTGGAATGGCCATTTCGAATCCTGCGGACAATATTGCCGAAAACAGGCGTTATAGCCTTTCACACTTATAATGCATGAACATCATGAACAAGAAGATTTTAAAATTAGGTAGCTTAATGTTACTATTCATAGCCAGGGCGGCCTTCGCTACGGATCCCAACGTGGAAGGGGAAGTGTTCGACATCAACAGCATCGTTTATATAGAGGATGACATCCAGATCGATTTGGGTTTTGACCACTTCGACTATCTTCCTGAGGGCTTCGATCCCTATAAGATGTACGTCGATTTGAATGCCATCGCATTTATCGAGGAAGAACCCAGTCTGAAAGTGAACTCGAAAAAGCATTTGCCGGAAGATTTCGATGCCTATGCCTATCCCAAGGACGTAAAGGGATTCAATTATATCGATGGAAATGACCAGATCGATCTGGAATTCGATACCCAAGAACATCTGCCCGAAGACTTTGATCCGTATATAGTGAAGTAAAGAAACGATCACTTCATTGAATTAGCCAATGCAAAACCCTTGTTCAAAACAAGGGTTTTGTTTTTTTGGCGGAACACAAACGACTGTTGATGCATTGCCGTACATGCCGATCAAAAACACCAATGCCATTTTATGGCAATATCAGCTACCGGTCAATCAGAACAATAAGGGGATCACGAATTGGAACATCAAAATAAGGATCGCCGAAGCGATGAGGTTCAGGATAATGCCTACCCTTGCCATTTCGTGCACCTTGATATAGCCACTGGCAAATACGATCGCATTGGGCGGTGTGGCCATGGGTAGCATGAAGGCACAGCTGCTGGCCATGGTAACGGGGATCAACAGATAAACGATCGGGAGCCCCAACCCCAACGCGATGCCCGCCACCACGGGCGCCAATACGGCCACTAAGGCCACATTGCTCATCAATTCTGTCATGAACAGCATCAATACGATCAATAGGGAAGCGGTCAGCAGAACACTGATCTCGCTGGAGGCTATGGCATTGGCCACCAAATCGACGATGCCGCTCACCTGCATGGCCTCTGCCAGTGCCAATCCGCCACCGAACAATATCAGAATGCCCCAGGCCAATTTTTGGGTATCCTTCCACTCGATCAGAAAATCGCCTTTTTTAAGATTATAGGGCAACGCGAACATGGCCACGGCAGCCATCATGCTGATCATGGTATCGTTCAGTTTCAAATCGGGAAAGATGTCATTGATCACCGTTCGAAAAATCCACAAAAACACGGTGACCCCGAAAATGGCCATCACCATTTTTTCCTTGCCCGACATCGGCCCCAATTTTTGGAGCTCGTCATGGATCACCTCTTTGGAGGCGGTAAATTTCAATTGTCGGCTGGGATACATCAACTTCACCAACACCAGATAGGAGATGGCGATCAGCACGATCGAAAAGGGAAGGCCGATGACCATCCATTTCAAAAAAGAGATCTCAATGTTGTACTGGTTTTCC
>JBATHI010000292.1:0-14493 GCA_049666645.1 Flavobacteriaceae bacterium
CTCCATCCACAATGCAGGGATCGAGGTCACCGAAATTATCGATATAACCCCAATGCCGCACAACGGTTGCCGACCCCCTAAAAGAAGAAGAGTTTAATCAATTATTTCATAAATCGAAGTGTAGTTAAAGATTATCGAAGGAGAAGCCTTAATTCATAATCACACTTCAAACAGATAAAAAATGGCAAGATATACAGGACCAACGAGTAAGATCGCCCGAAAATTCGGAGAAGCGATTTATGGCGACGATAAGGCTTTTGAAAAAAAGAGTTATCCTCCAGGACAACACGGACAGAACCGACGTCGTGGAAAACAGTCGGAATATTCCATCCAATTGATGGAAAAACAAAAAGCAAAATACACTTACGGTATTCTGGAAAAACAATTCAGGAACCTTTTCGCCAAAGCCAACAGGAGTAAGGGCGTAACGGGAGAAGTATTGCTCCAGTTGTGCGAATCGCGATTGGACAATGTGGTGTACCGAATGGGCATTTCCCCTTCAAGAAGAGGTGCCCGACAATTGGTTTCCCATAGGCACATCACGGTGAACGGCGAATTGGTGAGCATTGCGTCTTACTCATTGAAACCAGGGGATGTGGTCGGCGTAAGGGAAAAATCGAAATCGGTCGAGGCCATTAACGACTCCCTTTCCGCAAGCAGCAGTGTTTACGAGTGGATTACCTGGAACAGTGCTAAAATGGAAGGAACCTATGTTTCCATCCCCGAAAGGATCCAGATTCCTGAGAATATCAAAGAACAATTAATAGTGGAGTTATACTCTAAATAAACCAACAAGGATCCAATTATGGCATTATTTAATTTTCAGAAACCCGATAAAGTAATAATGATCGATTCCTCAGATTTTAAAGGGAAGTTTGAATTCCGCCCTTTAGAACCTGGTTATGGATTAACCGTTGGGAATGCATTAAGGAGGGTATTGCTTTCAGCATTGGAAGGTCATGCCATTACTTCGGTAAGGATTGACACGGTAGAACATGAATTTTCGGTCATCCCGGGCGTTGTTGAAGACGTCACTGAAATCATCCTCAACCTGAAACAAGTTCGTTTTAAGAAACAAATCGATGATTCGGAGGCAGAAACGGTGTCGATATCGGTAAGTGGTAAGGACAAGATGGTGGCCGGTGATTTTCAGAAATTCATTTCCGGTTACCAGGTATTGAACCCAGATTTGGTGATTTGCAACATGGATTCCAAAGTGGGCATCAATATGGAGATCACGCTCGATAAAGGCAGGGGATACGTACCGGCAGAAGAGAACAAGAAATCCGGAACGCCTCTTGGTACCATCGCGGTCGATTCGATCTTTACCCCGATCAAAAATGTAAAATATAGCATCGAGAACTTCAGGGTAGAGCAAAAAACCGATTATGAAAAATTGGTTTTCGAAATAGAGACCGATGGTTCAATCCATCCCAAAGATGCTTTGACCGAGGCGGCAAAGGTTTTGATCCATCACTTCATGTTGTTTTCGGATGAGCGCATTACTTTGGAAGCCGATGAAATTGCCCAAACCGAGACCTATGACGAGGAATCATTGCACATGCGACAATTGCTCAAGACCAAATTGGTCGACATGGACCTTTCCGTTCGTGCCCTGAACTGCCTTAAGGCAGCGGAGGTCGATACGTTGGGAGATTTGGTTTCCTTCAATAAGAATGATTTGATGAAATTCAGGAACTTCGGGAAAAAGTCATTGACCGAACTGGAAGAACTGGTCATCAACAAAGGGCTGAGCTTCGGCATGGACCTTTCAAAATACAAATTGGATAAAGATTAATTCACTTTTGTTGGAAGGGAGAATCCCCGACAAGGAAGTCAATATAAATAAAAATGAGACACGGTAAGAAAGTCAATCATTTAGGGAGAAAGACCGCACATAGAAAAGCGATGTTGGCCAACATGGCCTGTTCCTTGATTGAACATAAAAGAATAAACACCACAGTGGCCAAGGCGAAGGCCTTGAAACAGTTCATAGAACCTTTGATCACAAAATCGAAAGCCGAAAACAACCTCACTGCTGAAAAAGGAACGCATAACAGGCGTATCGTATTCAAGAACCTAAGGGATAAATATGCGGTCACCGAATTGTTCAGCGAAGTTTCCGAGAAAGTGGCCGACAGGCCTGGAGGTTACACCCGTATCATCAAATTGGGAAATAGGTTGGGCGATAATGCCGATATGGCCATGATAGAACTGGTTGACTTCAACGAGCTCTACAACACCGGTAAGTCCAAGAAAAAGACCACCAGAAGAAGTAGAAGGGGCAGTGGCGGTAAAGGGGAACAAGCTGCCGTTGAATCGACTCAGGAGACCAAACAGGAAGCGGAAGCCAAGCCGACCAAGGAAGTAAAACCTGAGGCCAAGGCCAAGCCGGTAGCAGTCACGGAAGTGGAAGCACCGACAGAGACCATACCTGCAGCTGAACCTGAGACCTCAGCAGAACCGGAGGCTGCGTCCGAATCGGAATCAAAGCCGAAAACCACATCCAAGGATGAAGGGACGGAAGCATAAAATGTCAATAAATTATAATAATTTTAAAGGATAGGCCTAAAAGCTTATCCTTTTTTTATGTTTTTTTGCAAAGTACCGGGCATTTGGTAGAAAAAGCCATCAAAACATAAAACACCGATAGTTGGGATTAAATTAAAAAGAGCTACGCTACGAATGAAATATCAATCAAGAAAAAAAGCACTGATCTTATTGGCCGATGGAACCTTATTTTATGGGAAATCGGTAGGCAACAAAACGGGAACCGCATTTGGCGAGGTCTGTTTCAATACGGGCATGACGGGGTATCAGGAAATTTTTACAGATCCGTCCTATTTCGGCCAACTCATGGTTACCACCAATGCCCATATCGGAAATTACGGGACCAATTCGGATGAGGTCGAATCCGATTCCGTAAAGATCGCCGGGCTGATCTGCAGAAACTTTAGCTATGAATATTCAAGGCCCATAGCCGACGCCAGTCTCGAGACCTTTTTAAACGAGAACCAACTTTTTGCCATATCCGATGTCGATACCAGGGCCTTGGTATGCTACATCAGGGATCATGGGGCCATGAACGCAGTGATCTCGACCGAAGTGGACAATATAGAAGGACTTAAAAAACAACTCGCCCAAGTGCCCAGTATGGAAGGTTTGGAACTCGCCTCGAAAGTATCGACCCAAAAACCATATCTTGTCGGAGACGAAAAGGCCCCGTTCAGGATTTCGGCCTTGGACATCGGCATTAAAAAGAACATCCTCCGCAACCTGGCGAAGCGAGGCGCGTATATTAAAGTGTTTCCCTATAACGCATCATTTGAGGAGATGGCGGCCTGGAACCCGGACGGGTATTTCATTTCCAATGGCCCCGGCGACCCAGAACCCCTGACCGATGCCATTGCCTGCGCAAAAAAAATGATTGCCGGCGACAAGCCTGTTTTCGGTATCTGCTTGGGGCATCAGATAATCGCCTTGGCGAACGGGGTCTCAACCTACAAAATGCACAACGGACACAGAGGCATCAATCATCCCATCATGAACTTGATCACGGGCAAGGGGGAAATCACCTCCCAAAATCACGGTTTTGCCATAAACAGGAAGGAAACCGAAGCCCATAGCGAGCTGGAGATAACCCACCTTCATTTGAACGACCATACCGTGGCCGGAATACGAATGAAAGGCAAGCATGTTTTTTCGGTCCAATACCATCCTGAAGCAAGTCCGGGCCCCCATGATGCGGAATACCTGTTCGACCAATTTTTTGAACTGATCCAGTCGGTCACCTCGGTTTCGGTATCCTAGTTTAAATTGATGTTATCGTACCACTAACAAGTGTTGACCGGTACAATTTACCATGACGGTTTTGTATCTTAGCCGCTTAAACTAAACCTAAAAACAATCAAATGAGTATCATCCTAAGCGTCCACGCAAGGCAAATATTAGATTCTAGGGGTAATCCTACCGTCGAGGTGGATGTGATTACCGAAAATGGCATCATGGGAAGGGCTGCAGTGCCTTCCGGTGCTTCCACCGGTGAACATGAGGCCGTTGAACTCCGTGACGGGGGCAAGGCCTTCATGGGCAAGGGTGTTGAAAAAGCAGTGAACAATGTGAACACGGTCATTGCGGAAGAAATATTGGGGATGTCTGTTTTTGAACAAAACCTGATCGATCAGGTGATGATCGACCTGGACGGGACGCCCAACAAATCGAAACTGGGTGCCAATGCAATCCTAGGGGTATCACTGGCGGCGGCCAAAGCGGCTGCGAACGAGCTGGGACAATCGCTTTATCGCTATGTGGGCGGCGTAAGTGCCAATACCCTTCCGGTGCCCATGATGAACATTATCAATGGTGGCTCACATTCCGACGCCCCCATCGCCTTTCAGGAATTCATGGTGATGCCGGTAAAGGCAAAAAGTTTTTCACATGCCATGCAAATGGGCACCGAAATATTCCATAATCTTAAAAAAGTATTGCACGATAGGGGGTTGAGTACCGCTGTTGGCGACGAGGGCGGTTTTGCACCAAAGCTTGACGGCACCGAAGATGCCTTGGAAACCATTGCAAAAGCGGTTGAAAAGGCGGGCTACAAATTGGGCGATGATGTGATGATCGCACTTGATTGTGCCGCGGCCGAATTCTATGTGAACGGGAAATACGACTACACCAAATTCGAGGGCGACAAGGGAGCGGTGCGTTCTTCGGCAGAGCAAGCGCAGTATTTGGCCGACCTTGCTTCCAAATATCCGATTATTTCGATCGAGGATGGCATGGATGAAAACGATTGGGAAGGGTGGAAAGTCTTGACCGAAAAAATTGGGGATAAGGTGCAATTGGTCGGTGACGATCTTTTTGTGACCAATGTGGAGCGGCTTTCACGAGGCATTGAAAATGGCATCGCGAATTCTATTTTGATCAAAGTGAACCAAATAGGCACTTTAACGGAGACCATCGCAGCGGTGAATATGGCCAAGAATGCCGGCTACACCTCTGTAATGTCGCACCGATCCGGAGAAACGGAAGACAATACCATCGCCGACCTCGCCGTTGCCTTGAATACCGGACAAATAAAAACCGGCTCTGCCTCACGATCCGATCGCATGGCGAAATACAACCAATTGTTGCGTATTGAGGAAGAGTTGGGCGAAATGGCTTACTATCCCCAACAAAAGGCTTTTAAGATCAAATAAGTTACCGAAACCCAAAGGGCAACCTTTCCACCCATCGGCTATATGGGGCAGGAAAGGTTTTTTTTTGGGTATCGTCGATATTATCCCGTATAATTGAATATCTTGTATGGACTGAAATCCTTCCTGAAGAATATGAACAATTTCCTTTTTGTAGCCGCCGAAAACGATGCCATACCTGAATGTAAGGCCGGGGGAATGGGTGATGTGGTACGCGATGTGCCGAGGCAGATTTCGGAGCGGGGCGACAAGGCCCATGTGGTGGTTCCGGCCTATTCCAGATTATATAAAAACGGTACCTTCAAATCACATCTGAACGTTCAGCTCCGAGGCCAAACCTATACCGCCGATCTCTATGAGGTGGCTCCCAAAAAGGAATTCAAGAATATACACCACTATGTGATACACCATCCCGAAATAGAAGCTGGCGATATTGCGCATATCTATCACAACGACCCCACCGAACCGTTTTATACCGATGCGGTCAAGTTTATAATTTTTTGTACCGCCGTGGCCGAGGCCATCAAAAAAGATTGTTTTGGCAAGCTCGATATCGTGCACCTGCACGATTGGCATACCAGTCTTGTGCTATTTATAAAGCAGTACCATCCCGCCTATAAGGCATTGAAGCAAATCAGGTTTGTTTATAGCATTCATAACCTGGCCATCCAAGGCATTCGCCCATTTAAGGGAAATTATTCCTCTTTACAGAACTGGTTTCCCGATATAGAGCTCGATACCAATGCCCTCATGGACTACCGTTATCAGGATTGTGTAAACCTGATGGCCGTGGGCATTCGATTTTCCGATGCCGTACATACGGTTTCCCCATCTTATAAGGAAGACATCCTCAAACCCAGTGCCCCTCCGGAGTTTATCGGCGGGGAGTCATTGGAAATCGATTTGGTCAAGGCCAATGATGAAGGCAGGTTGTTCGGCATCCTTAACGGGAGCAATTACAAGAACATAAGGGTGGCCGCTACGGGTCAGCTCTATCGCAATACAGTAAAGGCCTTGTTCCGTTGGTTACAGGAAGAATCAAAAAAATACAAGGCCGATTTCTTGGCGCACACTGGCGAGAAGATCATGAAATATGTAGATGTGCGACCGAAGTTCATCATGTCGAGCGTGGCCAGTTTGACCGAACAGAAGTTCTATTTCCTCAAACGTTCTCCTGAAGCCTTGGTGCAAATATTGCAAAAACTCAAGAAGGTGGATGGGATTTTTATGCTCTTGGGCACCGGTGCGCCTGCGTATGAAGCGCTTTTCAGAAAAATGAGCTACGAACATCAAAACTTCATTTTTACGAATGGGCAATCGGAAGACCTGATCGACTCCATCTACCTGGAGTCGGATCTGTATTTCATGCCGAGTCTGTTCGAACCTTGTGGCATCAGCCAAATGCTTTCGATGCGTAACGGGAATCCATGTTTGGTGCACCATACCGGAGGACTGAAGGATACTGTGGAGCATATGAAAACAGGTTTTTCCTTTGATGGGGCCACCTACGACGAGAAGATCAAGAACATGGTGTCGACCTTTGATGAAGCACTGTGGCTTTTTGAGCACGATAAGCCCAAATGGGAGGAGATCCGATCCAATGCCAAGAAGATGCGCTTTACCTGGAAGAAATCGGTCGATGACTACTACGAATTGCTTTACCTGCTATAATGGAAACTTCAAGTCGAGCCAACACTTTTTATGCCCATTGTTAATAATAACCGAAATGAAAATACTAAATTGTTAACATGAGGTGTTTTCCTTAAATTTACGTTTAACCTAAAGTAACTACCGCAAATGTCAGACTTCGCAATTATTGAATACAATGGTCAGAGATACGAATTTCCCGTGATAAAAGGCACCGAAGATGAATCGGCCATAGACATTAAAAACCTGCGATCGGTTACCAAAGGGCTTATTACCCTCGATCCGGGTTATAAGAATACCGGTTCGTGCGAAAGTGCCATTACTTTCCTCGATGGGGAAAAGGGTATTTTAAGATATCGAGGCTATGCGATTGAGGAGTTGGCAGAAAAGGCCGATTTTTTGGAGGTCGCCTATCTGTTGATCTTCGGGGAATTGCCCAACAAGGAAAAGTTGGAGGCGTTCCATAAGGACATCAAGAACGAATCGACCGTGGACGAGGAAATGAAGAAGATCCTTGACGGCTTCCCAAAATCTGCCCATCCAATGGGAGTCTTGTCTTCCTTGACCAGTGCGCTCATCGCCTTTAATCCGATTTCGGTGAATGTGAGCTCCGAAAAGGCGATGTACCATGCCATCGTTCGTATCTTGGCCAAGTTTCCGGTGCTCGTGGCCTGGACCTTAAGGAAGAAAAAGGGCCTTCCACTTGATTATGGTGACGACAGTCTGGGATATGTGGAGAACATCCATAAAATGATGTTCAAAAAACCGAATCAGGAATATAAAAAGAACAAAAATGTGATTGAGGCCTTGGACAAGTTACTGATCCTTCATGCCGATCATGAACAAAACTGCTCCACTTCCACCGTTCGTATCGTGGGATCTTCACATGCGGGGCTTTTTGCCTCATTATCAGCGGGTATATCCGCCTTATGGGGCCCATTGCATGGGGGTGCGAACCAGGCCGTACTCGAAATGCTCGAGGCCATCGAAGCCGATGGTGGCGATACCAAAAAATACATGGCGAAAGCAAAGGATAAAGATGATCCTTTTAGGCTGATGGGCTTCGGCCATAGGGTCTATAAAAATTTCGATCCAAGGGCAAAGATCATAAAAAAAGCTGCCGATGAGGTGCTGGACGAACTGGGCATCGATGATCCGATTCTGGATATCGCCAAAGGATTGGAAAAAGAGGCACTCGAAGACCCCTACTTTGTGGAAAGAAAATTATATCCGAACGTCGATTTCTATTCCGGCATCATTTATAGGGCCCTTGGCATCCCAACCGACATGTTCACTGTGATGTTTGCCTTGGGAAGACTTCCCGGGTGGATTGCCCAATGGCGTGAAATGCGATTGAACAATGAACCCATTGGCAGGCCAAGGCAAATCTATACCGGAGAGAATCTACGACCCTATGTCGATTTAAGCCTTAGGTAAAATCTGCAATCCAAGAACAAAAAATGCTCCTTTTATTGTTAAAGGAGCATTTTTTTTACATCCATACAGTCTTATCTTAGCACAAAATTTCCGGCATGCTGCAGTTGAACATAAATGACGAAACATCGCGCTTGAGGGCCGTGGTATTGGGAACGGCCGAAAGCTGTGGACCCACCCCCATGCCTAAAGACGCGTACGACCCAAAATCGCTGGAACATATCTTGGCGGGGACTTATCCGGTTGAATCCGATATGATAAAGGAAATGGATGCCTTTGCTGCCGTTTTTGAAAAATACGGGGTGCAGGTCTTTCGCCCAAAAGTGCTGAAGGATACCAACCAAATTTTTTCAAGGGATATTGCCTTTGTCATTGGGGACACTTTTCTCAAAGCGAATATATTGCCCGATCGTGAGGAGGAATTCCTGGCCATAGGGCACGTGCTCGAAAGAATTGACCCATCCAAAGTGGTGTACCCACCGGCAGAGGTCCATGTGGAAGGAGGCGATGTGATGCCATGGAACGATTATATATTCGTGGGCACCTATACGGCCGAGAATTATCCACAACATATCACGGCTCGCACGAATAGGGCAGCGGTAGCCTATTTGGCAAACTTGTTTCCGCACAAAAAGGTCAAGGCCTTCGAGCTGCGAAAATCGACCAATGCAAGGGAGAATGCACTTCATTTGGATTGTTGTTTCCAGCCGGTGGGAAGGGATAAGGCCATTATACATAAAAATGGGTTTCTGATCGAATCGGAATACCAGTGGCTGGTCGATTATTTCGGCCAAGAGAATATCTTTGAGATCACGGCCGAGGAAATGTATCACATGTTCAGCAACGTGTTTTCGATTTCACCGGAAGTGGTCGTATCCGAAAAAAACTTTTTAAGGCTGAACAATTGGTTGCGCGACAACGGCTTTACCGTTGAAGAGATACCTTATGCGGAAATTTCAAAACAGGAAGGTTTGCTCCGCTGCAGTACACTGCCTTTGGTTCGCGATTGATCAATACTATTTAAGACTGAATGAAACAGATCACCAATACCATTTTGATGGTTCGTCCGGTAAATTTCAGGATGAACGAACAAACCGCTGTCAATAACTTCTTTATGGAAGATATCGATTTGCAAAATCAGACCATTAATGCCAAGGCCCAAAAGGAGTTCGATGCCTTCGTGGAAATCTTGAGGGCTAAGGGCGTCAACGTCATCGTGGTGGATGATACCAAGGAAGCCGATACGCCGGATTCCATTTTTCCGAACAATTGGATCTCCTTCCACAGTGATGGTACGGTAGGCCTGTATCCGATGTTCGCCGAAAATCGCAGAAAGGAAAGAAGGGAAGATATTTTGGAACTGCTCGAGGAAAAAGGCTATTTGATCCACAACGTCATGGACTACACCGCTGCCGAGGCGGAGGGATTGTTTTTGGAAGGTACCGGAAGCCTCTTGCTCGATAGGGAGCACCAAAAAGTGTATTGCGCCCTCTCTGCCCGTGCCGACGAAGGACTGGTGATCGAATTCTGCGAAGATTTTGATTGTATGCCCGTCATCTTCAGTGCCTATCAAACCTATGAGGGGCAACGTTTGCCCATTTACCATACCAACGTAATGATGTGCCTTGCACTGGATTTTTCGGTAATCTGCCTCGACAGCATCGACGATTTGAAGGAACGCAAAAATGTGGTGAACCATCTTAAGGAGGATGGGAAAGAGATCATCGCCATCACCGAGGAACAGATGCACCATTTTGCCGGTAACATGCTTCAGGTTCTGGGAAATGATGCAACGCCATATCTTGTAATGAGTTCACAAGCCTACCGCAGTCTGACCCCTGCCCAAATCAAGGCCATAGAAAAGCATTGCGAGATCGTTCACAGTGCTTTGGATACGATTGAAACTTGCGGCGGGGGCAGTGCACGATGCATGATGGCGGAGGTCTTTTTGCCGAAAGCCGGATGATAGGTCCGCATTCGTAATGATTCGTCAATATTAATCTAAAGCGGTCATTCCTTGATGTCCCGCTTGGGGGCGAACAGCAAACGCCTCATAAAAATCGCGGTCATGGCCACCATGAAAAAAGCAAAGGGCAGGGAGGTGATGATCAATAGTTTCTGAACCGCGGTCAACACATCTATATCCGGTCTAAAATTACCCAGTAAGATCAATGCCAAGGTCGCCAGCAATATAAACACCGACCAAAGCAACCGATGCCGTTTGCTGGGCTCTTTTTTTCCTTTGTCGGTAAACATGCTCAGCACGAATACGGCCGAGTCAACCGAAGTGATCAAAAATCCCAACAATAAAATGATCGTGGCAATATTGAGCAAGCCGGGCATGGGATAGTGTTCCAGAAAAACAAAAATGGAGGAAAAAACATTCCCGAATTCTTCATTATAGGATTCCCAACCTTCGATCAATTGAAAGGCCGAAGCGCCGAAGACCGAAAACCAAAAGAAAGTACCTAGCGAAGGGATAATCAACACGCCGAGCAACAACTGCCTCAAGGTCCTGCCCTTCGATATTCTTGCGATGAAAATACCTGTAAAAGGTGCCCAGGCCAACCAAAATGCCCAATAATAGAAGGTCCAATCGGTCAAGAAATCCAGTCCGGGATCATATCCTTCCAATGCCAGGCTCATGGGAATGAAGTCGAGTAGGTAATGATACGTGGCCTCCGAAAACGATAGCAGAATGACAGCCATATCACTCGTAAAAAAAATGAAGAGCATCAGGGCCAAGGTTAAGAGGATGTTGATCTTGGAAAGGGCTTTGATGCCTTTGTCGACCCCTTGCCAGGCCGAATAGAAGGCTATGACCGACACCAAGGCAGCCAGTATCAAGGTGGTGCCTAGGCCAAAGTACGGTCCGAAAACGTGATTGAGGCCACCATTGATTTGGGCAGTGCCCAGTCCTATGGCCGCTATGAGCCCGAATACCGTGGTCACAATGGTCATCACATCAATTCCGTTCCGCGCCCATTTGTTGGTAATGGTACCTTCGATGGTCGCACTGACCAATACCTTTTTTTTGCCCACGAACAGCGCATACCCCACCACCATGGCGAACAGGCCATAAAATGCCCATGCGGTAAAGCCCCATTGGTAAAAAGTGAATTCCAGGGCCAGTATGTCGGGTTCCAAATCCGAGGGATAAGGGGGGTACAGTTTCATGAAAACGGGTTCCTGAACGGCCCGCAGCAAGATGCCCGCTCCCATTCCTGCACTGTATAGCATGGCCGTCCAGGACCAAAGCGAATGCTCGGGCTTGGAACCGACCTTGCCGAGTTTTATCCTGCCCAATGGCGAAATGGCGATCGCCAACAACAAAAGCACACATCCCAAGCCCAGATAGAGATAAAAAAAGCCGAAATGATTCCGAACCCACAGCGAAAGCAATTCAATGGCCCCGTAGCTCGCTTCGGTTTGGAAGAATACGGTGAGGGTGAACAACAGCAATATGCCCAGGGACATAAAAAGCAGTTGATTTTTTAAAAAAAAGTTCAAGGACGGGTTGCTTTAGTGCGACTGGGATCAGCGGGCTTTAGCGATATTTCTGATCATTCCACCAAAGATAAAATAATGGAAGGGAACAATGCTATACCAATATAAACGGCCCTTTAGCCCCCTGGGCCTAAAAGTGGCCGTTTGATGGAGCACATCGTCTTCATCGATCCTGAATTCCAGCCAGGCTTCGCCGGGCAGCTTCATTTCTGCAAAAAGCAGGAGCCTCTTCCCCTTTTTATCGGCCAATAGGACCCGCCAAAAATCAAGGGCATCGCCAGGATAGATTTTATCGGGGTGGGTACGACCGCGGCGCAATCCCACGCCTCCGATCAGTTTGTCGAGCAAGCCCCTGGTTTTCCAGAGCCAATCGCCATAATACCATCCGTTTTCGCCGCCTATTTTCCAAATATTCCCAAGCACCCTCTCAGGATCTGAGATCTTGAGTTTCTTATGGTCCTGCAATATGCCATATTTGGGGACTTGAATGTATTTGCCAAGATTCTTTTTGAACCGCCCGCTGACCATGCTGTCCTTCCAACTGCTCACCACAAGGTTCTGTTCGATTTTCTTAAAGGCCATATCGATCGCTTCCCTGTAGGTATGGGTCTTGATGCCCAAAATTTCTTGTAGTCGGTTATCCCTGGCCACCACCTCTATTTTCATGCTGTCGACCAGGTTCATGGCCAATTTGTAGGAGGTTGAGGTAACGAAGTATAACCAATAGGAAGATAGTTTGGGGGTCATTACGGGTACCGTGAATATCCAGTTCTTAAAGCCTCTTGCCCGGGCATATTGCTCCATCATTTGTTTGTAATTCAGGATGTCTGGACCGGCAATATCGAATGAATCGCCATAGGTGCGTTCATCGCCCAAGACCCCGATGAGGAAGTTGATGATATCCCTTATGGCTATGGGTTGCGTTTTGGTCAACACCCATTTCGGGGTAATCATCACCGGCAATTTTTCACATAGGTCCCTGATGATTTCGAACGAAGAACTGCCGGATCCCACAATGATCCCAGCCCTGAGCACGGTTAGGCTGAATGGGCCCTCGTACAATATTTCCTCCACATTTTTCCGAGACCAGAGGTGTTTGCTCAGGTTGGCCTCATTGGCGATGCCACTAAGGTAAATGACCTGATTCACCTGGGTGCCTTCCAGATATCGGTTGAAGTTATGGGCCGTTTTTGCCTCCATTTCATCGAAGGCCTGTGTGGAGGAGCTCATCGAATGGATCAAAAAATAGGCCGCCTCGATATCTTTTGGCAATTTGCCCGCTACCACCTCCTCCAAAAAATCGATTTCCACGACTTCTATCAACGCGAGTGTTTCCTTGTCCACGGAGAGTCGCTTGGCATCCCGCACGGCACAGACGACTTCGTGGCCCATATCGAGCAATTGTGGCAGCAACCGCATGCCGATATAACCATTGGCGCCGGTAAGGAGTATTTTCATAGGGAGCAGCTTTTTGAGGCCATTTGCAATTGCGATGGCTCTATATTACAATGGATTTTCGATTTTTAATGCTTTCTGGACCGTGCACCATAGGCTTCGGCTACAGATCCAAGATGTCCACAGGCCCATTGTCCGCTTTATAATCCAAAAGTTTTCGAAAAAATTTTTGGATGGCCTTGGTGTCCGATCGCACCTTGATAAAATAATGGTCCCTATAAATCGAGTAAACGGCAAAGTCGCCTTTGTAAATGGTTAATTTGTAATAGGGGATGACCAGGGCGAAGGTTTCCAGCAACGAACGAAACCGTAGAATGATGCCTCTTGGCCTCAATTCCATATTGCAGGAATCGAGATTATTGTCCAATATCAACAGATTTCGTATTTCGATGCTGGCTTCCGTAATGAACAATTTAGGGGAACCGATACCGCCCATGGCCCATCGTTCCTTTAAGGTAAAGGGCTGGCCCACTTCTTCATCCACTTTTTTGGTAATTTCCTTGTTGTTGTATGAGACGTTGACGAGCATATACCTTTCTTGCGATTTTTCTTCAAAGTTAGTCAAAAGCAGGTGGAATACCTTGGGCCATACCGAACAAAGCACAAAAAAATACGTAATTTTGCGCCTTCGTGAAACAAAAGTCAATGGACCTCCAAACTGTTCTGGATGTAAAGGTTAAGGAAGCCGTAGTTACCGTTTTTGGGGTCGTCCTGCCCAATGTCGAATTTCAACCCACCCGTAAGGATTTTCAAGGGGATATTACCGTGGTGATCTTCCCGATGCTTCGATTTGTAAAGGGCAATCCGGAACAGATCGGCGCCAAGATAGGATCCTATTTGGTCACGGAAGTTGAAGCGGTCGTTGATTTTAATGTGGTCAAGGGGTTTTTAAACCTCCTGATCGGTGATGGGCATTATCTAAATGCATTTAACACCGTCAAGGACGAAGGAAATTATGGTTTCAGGAAACCGAACAATAACGATGCCATTTTGGTGGAGTATTCTTCTCCCAACACCAATAAGCCCTTGCATTTGGGACATATCCGAAACAACCTTTTGGGGTATTCCGTGGCGGAAATCCTTAAGGCTTCCGGAAAGAAGTTTTACAAGACCCAAATCATCAACGACCGCGGCATACACATCTGTAAGAGCATGGTGGCCTGGCAGAAATTCGGAAATGGTGCCACCCCTGATGGCACCGGTTTGAAAGGCGATAAATTGGTGGGCAATTATTATGTGGCTTTTGACAAGG
>JBATHI010000293.1:0-1518 GCA_049666645.1 Flavobacteriaceae bacterium
TGCCCTTTTTTCTTTGGAGGCCAGTGCCTGGAAACACATTATCCTGGCCTATGAACCGGTCTGGGCGATTGGCACCGGTGAAACGGCTTCCCCCGAGCAGGCCCAAGAAATGCACGCTTTTATACGAAAGACCATTGAAGGTGCATATAACAAGGCTATTGCCGAAGGTGTTTCGATCCTCTATGGGGGCAGTGTGAAGCCGGGCAATGCGGCCGAGATATTTTCCAAACCAGACGTTGACGGCGGTCTCATCGGCGGTGCTTCCTTGGTGGCCGACGATTTTCTGGCGATCGTCAAGGCCATTTAACATGTCCGATACGGTTTATATCGAGGTCCATTTCAAGGTTGATCCGCCCCAACCGGCTTCCGACATCCTGATCGCGGAATTGGGGGAGGCCGGCTTTGAAAGTTTCGTGGAGCAGGACGACGGGGTTTTGGCCTATATCCAAAAAGAATTTTGGTCGAAGGATATGTTGAAATCCATCCGCTTACTTTCCAGCCCGCTATTTGAAATACGGCATCACTTCAGGGAGATTGAACAGCAAAATTGGAATGCCACTTGGGAACAACATTTCGAGGCCATACAGATCAATGACCAATGCGTGGTAAGGGCGCCATTCCACGAAGCCCCGCAGGTACCGTATGATATCGTCATCATGCCCAAAATGAGTTTTGGCACGGGCCACCATGAGACCACCCATATGATGTTGCAACATATTTTGAACCACGATTTCCAACAAAAAACGGTTTTGGATATGGGCAGTGGCACCGGGGTCTTGGCGATTTTGGCCGAGATGCGGGGCGCCATCAAGGTCGACGCGGTGGATAATGACCATTGGTGCTACCTCAATGCTTTGGAAAATGTGGAACGCAACCATTGCCGCAACATTTCAGTGCACGAAGACGATGTACACTTCTTGGAAGACCAACAATTCGATGTGATCCTGGCCAACATCAACCGTAATATACTGCTCGCCGACATCCCAAGCTATGCAAAGGCCCTCAAAAAAAATGGCCTGTTGTTCGTCAGTGGTTTTTATGAAACCGATTTGGTGCTGATTTCGGAGAAGTGCCTGGAGGCCGGATTGGTTGAGCAAGAGAAATTGGAAAAAAACGATTGGGTTTCCGTTAAATATTTGAAACCAGCTTAACCGAAGCTCCCCCAATACTTTCCTGAACCTTGGAATCCCTAATTTAAAAACGATTTTAAAGAATTAATCAATAACGACGGGACCCCGTTGCAGGATGCACGGAAGTTGGTTTCAAAATCGATCATTCTGTTAAAAATACCCGGGAAGGTATTATTTTTGCCCTTTCTATCTTATATTTAAGCTGGAAAATAGGATATCGAACCTAAAAAATTCATTTCTATGGGCAGCAAGGAAAAGTTTCAGGAAGACCTGCTTTTGGCAGAAGAAACGGTAAAGCAAAACGAAATTGTTCTTTTTAACGATGAGGTGAATACCTTCGAACATGTCATCGAGACCTTGATCGAAGTCTGTGAGCATTCCCCTGAAC
>JBATHI010000294.1:0-1567 GCA_049666645.1 Flavobacteriaceae bacterium
CCTACAACCATATTTTTCTGAAAGACCTTAATGTAGATTCAGCCAAACCCATCGACCTAATGGAAGGGGAACCCTATCATTGTCCGTTAATGCCTTTCGGTGGTTCGGAAGATTATGTATGGAACACCGAAGGCACCCAGGTCGTGTACGTTGCGTTGAAGCAAGTCGGGAAAGAATACGCAACAAGCACCAATACCGACCTATACGCCTATGACTTGGAAACACAGGTCACGGTCAATTTAACGGAAGAAAATAAGGGTTATGATACACAGCCTTCTTTTTCCAAAGAGGGCACTTTGGCCTGGCTGCAAATGGACGAGCCGGGATACGAGTCGGACAAGAACGATATCGTGATGCGCAAAGGGGATCAGCAAACCAACCTCACCGAACACTGGGACGGTACCGTCAGTGCGTTTCGGTGGAGCAACGATGGAAAAAAAATATACTTTATTGCCCCCATTTCGGGCACCATCCAGCTGTTTGAACTGACACTGCCCAAGAAGGGATTGGCCGAAATCCGTCAAATCACCAATGGCCAGTGGGACGTGACCAGTATGGTGGGCCAATCGGGCAATACCATGGCCGTGACCCGGACCGATATGAACCATGCGGCCGAAATCTATACTGTTAACCTTAAAAATGGGGACATGGTGCAGTTGACCCATGCCAACGACGCAGTGTATACGAGTCTTAAATTGGGAAAAGTTGAAAAAAGAATGGTACCTACCACCGATGGGAAGGAATTGCTCAGCTGGGTGATTTACCCCCCGGATTTCGATCCTTCGAAAAAGTATCCTACCCTTTTGTATTGCCAAGGGGGCCCTCAATCGGCCCTGACCCAATTTTATTCCTATCGATGGAATTTTCAATTGATGGCGGCACAGGGCTATATTGTGGTGGCGCCCAACAGACGGGGCATGCCTGGACATGGAGTCGAATGGAACGAACAGATTAGTGGCGACTGGGGTGGGCAAAATATAAAGGATTACCTCGTCGCTATCGATGCCGTGGCACAGGAGCCTTTCGTGGATAAAAATCGTTTGGGTTGCGTGGGGGCAAGTTATGGGGGCTACTCGGTATTTTATTTGGCAGGGGTGCACGACCATCGGTTCAAATCGTTCGTGGCCCATGACGGTATTTTCAATACCATAAGTATGTACGGCACCACCGAAGAATTGTTTTTTGTGAACAAGGATTTGGGCGGCCCTTACTGGCAACAACCGACACCGAAGGCATATACCCATTTCAATCCCATCAACCAGGTGAACCAGTGGGACACGCCCATTTTGATCATTCAGGGCGGCAAAGATTATCGCGTTCCGATAGGGCAGGGGTTGGAGGCCTTTCAGGCAGCCCAGTTAAAGGGCCTCAAGAGCAAGCTGCTCTATTTTCCCGATGAGAACCACTGGATTTTGAGTGCCCAAAACGCCATCATATGGCAAAACGAATTTTTTAAATGGTTAGGCGAAACATTGGATTGAGCCCTTCAATCGGGACGGCAATAGGTTGTCCTTGACCAAAAAATAATTTCAAATCACAAACAGCTCATCAATTCTAAAGATACATA
>JBATHI010000295.1:0-4331 GCA_049666645.1 Flavobacteriaceae bacterium
GAGCAGGGGCGTAGGATCTGCCGTGGCCGATAAAAAACTTATCGATCATGCGGTCGATGAGCTCACCAATATTACGGGCCAAAAGGCGGTATCGACCATCTCCAAGAAAGATGTGGCGGCCTTTAAATTGAGAAAAGGCATGCCCATCGGGGCAAAGGTTACCCTAAGGGGCGAAAGAATGTATGAATTCCTTGATCGGTTGGTGACCAGTGCTCTGCCCAGGGTGAGGGATTTTCAAGGTATTCGCGCTACCGGGTTCGATGGTAGGGGAAACTATAGTCTGGGCATTACCGAACAGATCATTTTTCCGGAAATCAATATCGATAAGATCAATAGGATCAATGGCATGGACATTACCTTTGTGACCTCGGCGGAAACCGACAAAGAAGCGAAATCATTATTAACCGAATTGGGATTACCCTTTAAAAAGAACTAGTATGGCTAAGGAATCAATGAAGGCCCGTGAACGAAAAAGGGCGAAAACAGTTGAAAAGTATGCCGAAAAACGCAAGGCGCTTAAAGAGGCCGGCGATTACGAGGCATTGCAGAAATTACCGAAAAATGCTTCACCGGTTCGTTTGCACAACCGTTGTAAGCTCACAGGAAGACCACGGGGCTATATGAGAACCTTCGGCGTCTCAAGGGTAACCTTCAGGGAAATGGCCAATCAAGGATTGATTCCAGGAGTAAAAAAAGCCAGTTGGTAAATTGGTTCGGGCCCATGGGAAGCTTCGCTCGGTTTAGCCCGGAGTAGGCCTCTAAAAGCCCAGTTTTAAAATATAATATTAAGAAAAATGGTAACAGATACTATCGCAGATTACTTAACCAGGGTCAGAAACGCCAGTATGGCGGGCCACAGGGTCGTTGAAATCCCAGCTTCCAACCTGAAGAAGGAAATTACAAAAATATTGTTCGATCAAGGTTATATATTGAGTTATAAGTTTGAAGACAACGACATCCAGGGTACGATAAAGATCGCCTTGAAATATGATAAGGTGACCAAAGAGCCCGTGATTCGGAAAATTCAGCGTGTAAGTAAGCCAGGTTTGCGAAAATATACCGGCTCTGAAACCTTGCCAAGGGTGCTTAACGGACTTGGTATTGCAATCGTCTCCACCTCGCACGGGGTGATGACCAGCAAACAGGCCAAACAAGATAATGTCGGCGGCGAAGTGCTGTGCTACGTTTACTAATTGAAGAAAGAAGTAGAAAATGTCAAGAATAGGTAATAATCCAATCGCAATTCCTCAGGGAGTCACCATCGAAATCAACGACGGTATCATAGCCGTAAAAGGTAAATTGGGGGAACTTTCCCAGGAATTTTCCGAAGTGTCGATCAAGGTTGAGGACGGACAGGCCTGGGTAACCAGACCCTCCGATTCAAAAGAACACAAGGCAAAACACGGCCTTTATCGTTCGCTCATCTTGAATATGGTACACGGGGTTTCAAAAGGATGGACAAAGGAATTGGAACTGGTAGGGGTTGGTTATCGTGCCAGCAATCAAGGACAGAAATTGGATTTGGCCCTTGGTTTTTCGCACAATATCATTCTCAACCTTGCCCCAGAGGTAAAAGTGGAAACCGCTTCGGAGAAAGGAAAAAACCCGACCATTAAATTAACCTCCCACGATAAGCAGTTGGTAGGTCAGATTGCGGCCAAAATACGTTCTTTCCGTAAACCGGAACCTTACAAAGGAAAAGGAATCAAATTTGTGGGCGAGCAATTGAGAAGAAAAGCAGGTAAATCAGCTTAATCATAGTATTATGGGATTGTCAAAGATTCAAAGAAAACAAAGAATTAGAAGAAGGATCCGAAAGGTTTCGGTCGGTACCGAAGTCCGTCCAAGACTATCCGTTTTCAGGAGCAATAGTGAAATATATGCCCAGATCATCAACGATACCGAGGGCAAGACCTTGGTAGCCGTTTCCTCCAGGGACAAGGCTTTGGCGAAGGCCAAGGGTACCAAAACGGAGGTGGCCAACCTTGTGGGCAAGGCCATTGCCGAAAAAGCTAAAAAAGCAGGTATTGATAAAGTCGCTTTTGATAGGGGAGGCAACCTCTACCATGGCCGTGTGAAATCATTGGCCGAAGGGGCAAGGGAAGCGGGACTTGAATTCTAAATAAAACTTATGTACCAGAAATACAAAAACGTAGAGACTGTAAAACCGGGAGGTTTGGAGCTAAAGGATAAGTTGGTAGGCGTACAGCGCGTGACCAAGGTGACCAAAGGTGGTAGGGCTTTCGGATTTTCGGCCATCGTGGTCGTAGGCGACGAGCATGGTGTCGTTGGCCATGGTTTGGGAAAATCCAAAGAAGTCGCCACGGCGATCGCCAAGGCCATCGAAGATGCCAAAAAGAACCTGATCAGGATTCCTTTGGACAAACATACACTGCCACACGAGCAAAAAGGCAAGTTTGGAGGCGCTCGCGTTTATATTCAGCCTGCTTCGCATGGTACCGGAGTAATTGCTGGTGGTGCCGTAAGGGCGGTCTTGGAAGCCGTTGGGGTACACGATGTGCTTTCAAAATCACAGGGTTCATCCAATCCCCACAACGTGGTAAAAGCCACTTTCGATGCCCTTCTTCAATTAAGGAATGCCAGTACGGTAGCACGACAAAGGGGCGTTTCCTTGGAAAAAGTTTTTAAAGGATAACAACAAGAATGGTTATGGCAAAGATAAAAGTAACACAGGTCAAGAGCAGCATCAAAAAACCGAAAACCCAAAAGAGGACTTTGGAATCCTTGGGCCTAAGGAAAATTGGTCAGGTAGTGGAGCATGAAAACTCGCCCAGTATTCTAGGCATGATCGGTAAAGTTAAACACTTAGTTTCTACACAAGAAGCTTAATATATACAAGGGAATGAATTTAAGCAATCTGAAACCGGCGGAAGGCGCAGCCAACAAAGCTGGAAAGATAGTAGGCAGGGGCCAAGGTTCCGGCAAAGGCGGTACTTCCACGAGAGGTCACAAAGGGGCAAAATCCAGATCGGGATACTCCAAGAAAATAGGATTTGAGGGTGGACAGATGCCCTTGCAACGCCGTGTGCCCAAGTTTGGTTTTACCAATATCAACCGGAAGGAATATAAAGGCATCAACCTTGAAAAATTGCAGGAATTGGTCGATAACAAAATCATCAAAGATGTGGTTTCCCTCGATATCCTGATCGAAAATGGGCTGGCCCATAAAAACGATCTGGTAAAGATTTTGGGGAACGGGGAACTTAAGGCATCCTTGAAAGTTTCCGTGCATAAATTTACAGCCACTGCCAAAGCGGCCATCGAAGCAGCTGGGGGCGAGGCGATAAGTTTATAAGCAAAACAAATATGAAGAAATTTTTAGAGACCATATCCAATATCTGGAAAATCGAAGAACTGAGGAACAGGATCATCGTGACCCTCGGCTTGCTTTTGGTATACCGACTTGGTTGCCAGATCGTGCTGCCCGGTATCGATTCAAACCAGTTGGCGGAATTGGCTTCAAGCACCGATCAAGGTATTTTCGGTCTTTTGAACGCTTTTACGGGAGGGGCATTCTCGAATGTGTCGATCTTCGCCCTGGGGATCATGCCCTATATCTCTGCTTCCATTGTGGTGCAGTTGATGGGGATTGCCATTCCATACCTTCAGAAATTGCAGAAGGAAGGCGAGAGCGGCAGGAAAACGATCAACCAGATCACCAGATGGTTGACCATCGCTATCTGTATCGTACAGGCACCGGCCTATCTTTATGGGCTGGGCGCTTTTGGGGTACAGGACAGTGCCTTTTTATTGGGCAAGGGACTTGATTTTATGATCCCCGCCGTGATCATCCTGGTGACCGGATGTGTTTTTGCGATGTGGTTGGGGGAAAAGATTACCGATAAAGGTATCGGAAACGGTATTTCCCTATTGATCATGATCGGCATCATTGCCACTATGCCGCAATCGTTCGTGCAAGAATTTGTGTCAAGGACTACGAACAACACCGGTGGGCTGATGTTCATTTTGATTGAAACGATCATTTGGTTTTTGGTAATATTGGCCTGTGTGCTCCTGGTAATGGCAACAAGGCAGATTCCAGTGCAGTATGCAAGGCGAACCGCTTCCGGTGGCTATGAGAAAAATGTAATGGGATCTAGACAATATATTCCGTTGAAATTGAACGCCTCAGGAGTTATGCCCATCATCTTTGCACAAGCGATCATGTTTGTGCCCGGACTGATCGGGAGCACTTTTGACGACACCGCGGCCGGCCAATGGATGCAGGTACAATTTTCCGATATCTTCGGTTGGGCCTACAATTTGTTGTTCGCCTTTTTGATCATAGTGTTCACCTATTTCTATACGGC
>JBATHI010000296.1:0-3413 GCA_049666645.1 Flavobacteriaceae bacterium
ATGGATCACCTGTTGCGGCATGCCGGCCATTTTGGCCACATGGATCCCAAAACTGTGCTCGCTGCCCCCGGGCATGAGCTTCCTGAGAAAAAGCACGTCGTGCTTCAACTCTTTTACCGATACGTTATAGTTCTTGATGCGGTCGAAAGTGGCGCTCATTTCATTGAGTTCGTGATAATGGGTGGCGAAGAGCGTCTTGGCCCGTGCCGGATGCTCGTGCAGGTATTCCGAGATGGCCCAGGCGATCGAAATGCCATCATAGGTGCTGGTGCCCCGGCCGATTTCATCCAACAGCACCAGACTGCGTTCGGAGAGGTTGTTGAGAATGGAAGCCGTTTCGTTCATTTCGACCATAAAGGTCGATTCGCCCATGGAGATGTTGTCGCTGGCCCCCACCCGGGTGAATATCTTATCGACATAACCGATCTGGGCCGATTCCGCCGGAATGAAACTCCCCATCTGTGCCAAGAGCACGATCAATGCCGTTTGACGTAATATGGCCGATTTGCCGCTCATATTGGGACCCGTGATCATAATGATCTGCTGGGCTTCCCGGTTCAGGAGCACGTCGTTGGCGATATAGGGCTCGCCCAGGGGCAACTGTTTTTCTATCACCGGATGACGGCCGTTCTTGATCACGATTTCGGTGGAGTCGTTCATTTGGGGCGCCACATAACGGTTTTCCTTCGCCAATTGGGCAAACCCGCAAAGGCAATCGAGCTGGGCGATCTGTTGGGCGTTCTGTTGTACCTCCGGAATATGTTCCTGCATCCAGACCACCAACTGGGAAAACAGTTGTTGCTCCAGGCTCAGGATGCGTTCCTCCGCGCCCAAGATTTTTTCTTCATACTCTTTCAGTTCCTCGGTGATGTAGCGTTCGGCGTTCACCAGGGTCTGTTTCCGTACCCATTCCTGTGGCACCTTGTCTTTATGGGTGTTCCTCACTTCAATGTAGTAGCCGAACACATTGTTCGAAGCTATTTTCAAGGATGAGATACCGGTGCGGTGCATCTCCCGATCCAGCATTTTATCCAAATAATCCTTTCCCGAAAACGACAGCCCCCGCAATTCGTCGAGTTCCCGGGAATAGCCTTCCGCTATGGTCTTGCCCTTGCCCAATTGTACCGGGGCCTCCTCATCGAGCATTTCCTTTATTTTGCCCCTCAGCGCATCGCAGGAATGCAGTTGCCCCGCGATCGACAGCAGGGCCGCATCGGTACTTTTTTCGGTCAATCCCTTGATGGGCACGATGGCTTCCAGTGAATTCTTCAATTGTACCGCCTCTTTGGGGTTGATTTTGCCCGTGGCCACTTTCGAGATCAGGCGTTCAAGATCTCCTATGGGCTTGATCCAATGCTGCAATTTTTGAAGTTGATCTTCATTATGAAACAGATGGGCGACGACTTGGTGGCGTCTTCTAATGGTTTCCAGATTTTTTAAAGGGAGGGCCAACCAACGCCTTAAAAGCCGGCCGCCCATAGGGGAGATGGTCTTGTCGATCACGCTGAGCAGCGTGACCGCATTTTGGTTGCTCGATTGGTACAGTTCCAGATTTCTGATGGTAAAGCGATCCATCCAGATATATTCCTCTTCGGCGATGCGCCTTAGGGCATTGATATGGCTCAATTGGCTGTGCTGGGTCTCCGACAGATAATGAAGGACCACGCCCGAGGCCACGATGCCCAACCGAAGATGATCCACACCGAAGCCCTTCAAGGTCTTGGTTTTGAAATGCCGGGTCAGGGTCTCGAGCGCATAATCGTCTTGGTAGACCCAGTCTTCCATGAAAAAAGTATGGAACTGCCGCCCAAAGGCCTCCAGGAAATCGGTTTTGTGGCGCTTGGAGATCAGAATCTCGTTCGGGGCGAAGTTCTGGAGCAATTTGTCGATTTGCTCATGAGATCCCTCTGCGGTCAAAAACTCCCCGGTCGAAATATCGACCATTGAAATACCCAAAGTTTGGTGGCCAAAATGGATGGCGCACAGAAAATTGTTCGATTTGGCCTGCAGCAGGTCATCGTTCAGGGCGACGCCGGGGGTAACCAATTCGGTTACGCCGCGCTTTACGATGGTCTTGGTGAGTTTGGGATCTTCCAATTGGTCACAGATGGCGACCCGAAGCCCCGCTTTTACCAATTTGGGGAGATAGGTGTTCAGCGAATGGTGCGGAAATCCTGCCAATTCGGTGCGGTCCCCGCCGTTGTTGCGATGGGTGAGGATAATGCCCAATATCTTGGAGGCCTTGACCGCATCTTCCCCGAAGGTCTCGTAAAAGTCGCCCACGCGAAAAAGCAGCAAGGCATCAGGATACTTGGTCTTGATGGTATTGTATTGCTGCATCAAAGGGGTTACCTTCTTGTTTTTTTGCGCTTTTCCCAAAGTGTTTTTTTAGTCTATTTTTGCACGGGCCCTACGAAACGAATGTACCAATTTCTTCACGGAAATTTCAGCATTGTTGATATTTTGGGGATAAGTCGATGTGCACCATATAGCAAATGTCCCCGGACTGATCTTCAACCCGCCTGGGCCTTGGCATTCAGATGCGGAACATCGGTTCGAGAAGCCGCCTACTGTAGTGCACTTGTTCCCGAACCAATGATTTTAAATTTTGCAACGCCATGAGAAAACTTAAGAATGAGGAACTGCCCCGATTGGATATTGCGGCCTTTAAAAAGGCCGAAAAACTACCTTTGACCCTCATTCTCGACGATGTGCGGAGCCTCAACAATATCGGTTCGGTATTTCGATCTGCAGATGCATTTTTAGTCGAGAAAATTTACCTCTGTGGTATTACTGCGACCCCGCCCCACAAAGACATCCATAAAACGGCCCTTGGCGCGACCGAAAGCGTCGCGTGGGAATATGCCCCCGATGCCATCGACCTGGTGGCGCGATTGAAGGCGAAAGGCTATACCACCTTGGCGGTGGAACAGGCAGAGAGGGCGATCAAGCTCAATACGTTCAAGATAGAGCGGAACAAAAAGTATGCACTGGTTTTTGGCAATGAGGTAAAGGGCGTTTCACAGGAGGTGGTCGATGCGGCCGACGGCGTCCTGGAAATACCGCAATTCGGCACCAAACATTCCTTGAACATTGCGGTGAGCGTTGGTATCGTGGTTTGGGATTTTTGGGCGAAATGGCATCGGTGACCTCAAGGTAAATTTATGGCATCAATCGGCCAACCCGATGGCAAAGTCCTGGATCTGTACCAAGAGCGATTCATAGTCTTCGGCGCTTTCCACAAAATCGATCTCCGAAAGATCTAAAATGATGCTGTTTTGGCCCGGATGGCTGCGGAGAAAGTCGAGATAGCCTTGATTGATCTTTTCAAGATAGTCCCTTGAAATATTCTGTTCATAGTCCCGACCCCTTTTTTTGATATTGTCGATCAAGCGGTCGGTATTTTGATAGAG
>JBATHI010000297.1:0-3705 GCA_049666645.1 Flavobacteriaceae bacterium
TTTGTGCCATGACACATGATGGTTTGGGACAGCTCCTGAATACCAATGCCGATACCATTGCAGCGGAAATTGCGATAGGCATGGGCAAGACTTTTGAAACCACCCTATATTACTGCTTTGAGAAAAAAGGAGTGCTGAGCGATGTTTCCGACAGCGAATCGGTCATAACGAAGATCGATTCAAAAACCTACCGATCGCTCCTGGAAAAAAGGAAGATAGCGGATGGCATGCTCCCCAAGTTGGAAAATTGTTTTCATGCTTTGCAACATGATGTGGCAAGGGTCTGTATCGGCGACCTTTCGATGGTCGGTCCCGATGCACGATTGTTCACCACTTTAACACTATAACGATGGATGGAATAATGCTTAAGGAAAAGGCTTTGGATTTGTTGAAGCAACTGATTGCAAACCCATCGTTTTCACAAGAGGAGGAAGCCACCGCAGCGGTGATCGAAGGGTGGTTCAACGCATTCGATATCCCCTTCAAACGGGAAAACAACAACGTATATGCCTTTAACAAATATTTTGATTCCGCCAAGCCTACCTTACTGTTAAATTCGCATCACGACACCGTTAAACCGAATTCGGCCTATACCAGGGATCCGTTTGAGCCGAGTGTTGAAGAAGGCAAGCTCTATGGGCTCGGTAGCAATGATGCCGGAGGGGCACTGGTTTCGTTGATTGCCACTTTCACCCATTTTTATGGCATGCAGAACTTGAACCATAACTTGGTGCTTGTCGCTTCGGCAGAAGAAGAAAATTCCGGTGCAAAAGGACTCAACAGCATGTTGCCCATTCTTCCGCACATCGACTTGGCCATTGTGGGCGAACCCACATTGATGCAATTGGCCATTGCCGAAAAAGGCCTGGTGATCTTTGATGGCGTTGTAAAGGGAACCCCGTCGCATGCGGCACATCCCAATGATGACAACAGTATTTACAATACCATAAAGGTTTTGGAATGGTTCAAGAACTTTTCGTTCGAAAAGGTGTCGGAAGTGCTCGGGGAAGTAAAGCTTACCGTCACGCAAATCAATGCGGGAACCCAGCATAATGTGGTGCCCGCGCAGGTAGATCTTGTGATCGACGTTAGGGTCAACGACAAATACAGCAACAAGGAGATTGCCGATATCTTGATGGTTGAAGCCCCCTGCATACTAAAACCGCGTTCCCTTAGGCTCAATTCTTCCGCAATCGACAAGAACCATCCCTTGGTGCTTTCAGGAATGGCAATGGGAAGAACGACCTACGGATCCCCCACCCTCTCCGATCAGGCGGTTCTGAGCTGTCAATCGTTGAAGATGGGGCCCGGCGACAGTACCCGTTCGCATTCCGCCGACGAATTCATTTATATCAAGGAAATCGAGGAGGGCATCGAACTATACATTAAAATGTTGGAACGATTTTTAACTTAAAATGCTGGATGTACGGCAACGGACAGCCATAAAACGCACACAATGAAACTCTGGGACAAAGGGATTGGTACCGATAAGAAAATAGACCGTTTCACCGTTGGCAACGATAGGGAATGGGACCTGCATTTGGCAAAATTCGATGTGATGGCCTCCAAGGCCCATGCCAAGATGTTGGGGAAGATAGGGCTGCTCACCCCCATCGAAGTTCGGGAGCTTTCAAAGGAATTGGATGCCATAGCGGTTTCGATCGAAGACGGATCCTTCGTCATCGAGGACTCCTTTGAAGACATGCACTCCAAAATCGAATTTATCCTGACCGAAAAGTTGGGCGATACCGGAAAAAAAATTCATACGGCACGCTCCAGAAACGACCAAGTATTGGTGGCCATGCACCTATACCTCAAATCGGAGTTGGAGGAAATAAAGGGCCTGACCCACTCCCTATTCGAGGTGCTGATGCAGTTGGCGGAAAAACATAAAGACAGCTTGCTGCCGGGCTATACCCACCTGCAAATAGCGATGCCCTCGTCATTCGGACTTTGGTTTTCGGCTTATGCCGAAAGTTTGGTAGACGACCTCCATTTTTTGGAGGCCGCCTACAAGGTGGCCGACCAAAATCCCTTGGGCAGCGCTGCGGGATATGGTAGTTCCTTTCCGATCGACCGTGCTTACACCACAAAGGAACTGGGTTTTAAAACGATGAAATACAACGTGGTGGCGGCACAGATGGGTCGCGGCAAAACGGAAAAAGCGGTGGCATTCGGGATGGCATCTTTAGCGGCTACCCTCGCCAAATTGGCGATGGATCTATGTCTATACCTCAGCCAAAATTTCAATTTTGTGTCCTTCCCGGAAACCCTCACCACCGGCAGCAGCATCATGCCGCACAAAAAAAATCCCGATGTTTTTGAATTGGTTCGCGCAAAATGCAATCTGATGCAGGGACTACCCAATCAACTTGGCCTGATCACCAACAACCTGCCCAGTGGTTACCATCGCGACCTGCAATTAACGAAGGAGCTCATTGTGCCGGCCATCGAGGAAATGAAGGCCTGCCTGGAAATCATGGCCTTTAGCTTAAAGCAAATTAAAATCAATGCCGATATTCTCGATGACCCCAAGTACGATTACCTGTTCAGTGTGGATACTTTGAACGAGCTGGTATTGGGCGGGATGCCCTTTCGCGATGCCTATAAAAAAATGGGGGTGGAAATCGAGGCGGGAACCTTCGAACCAAAGCGCAACATTTCGCATACCCATGAGGGCAGTTTGGGCAATCTCTGTTTACAGGAGATCAAGAAAAAAATGCGGAAAGCAATGGCGACATAGTCTATTTGAGCATTCCCAAATTCACTACCTCCTGTTCGGTCAGATAACGCCAATGGCCGCGGGGAAGGTCTTTTTTGGTTAAACCTGCAAAAACGACCAGATCGAGTTTCACCACTTCATATTCGAGCGTTTCGAAAATACGGCGCGCAATATTGTTGCGCGTGCTATTGAGTTCAATCCCCACCTGGTTCTTTGGGGCATTTTCAACATAACTGATCTCCTGTACTTTTACCAATTTTTCATCCACGGCAATACCATCCTTGATTTTCTTGAGGTCTGCACTGCTAAGGGGTTTGTTGAGCTCGATATGGTATATCTTCCTAAGGCCATTTTTCGGACTGTTCAAACGAATGGCCAGATCGTTATCATTGGTGAACAAGATCAGCCCGGTGCTGCTCTTGTCTAATTTTCCAATGGGCTTCAGTTCAGATTTCGAGGCTTTTGAAATCAATCCAATGGCGGTTCGGTTTCCATGCGCGTCCCTGCCGATGGTGACAAAGTCTTTGGGCTTATTGAGCAAAACATACTCCTTTTTTGTGGGATTCAGTAGCCGGCCGTCGAACTTGACCTCATCGGTCAATTTTACCTTATAGCCCATTTCGGTAATGGGTTTTCCGTTCACTGTCACATTTCCGGCAGAGATATAAATATCGGCTTCCCTCCTGGAACATACCCCGGAATTGGCCACATAACGGTTCAGGCGAATCAAATCGGGATCTCTGGGCTGTTTGCGTGCCGGAGGGGCGCTTTTCCGCACGGGGGCGTTGCCCCTGGCATAACTCTTTTTTCTAAAGTTTCCGCCTTCCCTTCCCGATGCCCTTTCGTCTTTATTGAAATCTGACCTAGCCATACACTTTTTTTGCAAAGGTAACAAAGCGATCGGGATGTAGCCGTAAATGTAAGTGTTAATTGGAATTGGGGCCAGGTTGGGAACTGACCTTAAGAACGGTGATGGAAAGCAC
>JBATHI010000298.1:0-3015 GCA_049666645.1 Flavobacteriaceae bacterium
GTCATTGTTTCCGGTAAGGAAACTAAATAGTGTCAACTCATAGAAGAACAATTTATCCAATAGCGTATTACTGGAGTAGTTGCCGATGGCCTTCCCCACCTTTTCCATAGAGCTTTTGTATTTATCAAAAGCCTCGGTTATCTGGAACATATCCAACATATGAATCTTTGTGCCGTCTTCTTTTCTGTCGATTCGTTTGGTCAAATACGATAGTTCCCCTGATTTCAGCCGTATCAAAGTGGATGTCACCACCTGTATACCAAAAGCTTCCGCGATTCGCATGGTCAGATGCTCGTTTTGTGGCATTTCAGGAAAATCCTCGGACGGTGGTTTTAAGATATAGTTGCCCCCTAACGCGCCTACTACCGTTAACCTACCATCGGTATCCTTTTTAGCGGCATCGACCAATGATAGGGACAGCTTTGCCTGGACGCCAGGTACGGCCACACTTCGTTCTATCACGTTTTTGGCCAGTTCGGACATTTCACCCAAGGTATATGGAAGTTTTGGGGCTTCTTTGGTTCCAAAGAATTCCATACTGCATTGCTCATGAAAATCCACTTCGCCTTGTAGTTCCTTATAGCAATAGAGACATTTATGCATCTTCTTCAATTGGTATTACACTTACGGCCCCGATACAATTTTGACAGCAGACCAGCAACAATCCCATTCGGTCGCTTGGATTGATCTTCCAGTTTTTTGAAGCAATTTTCAATAACCATCCCTCGGGAATCAGACCTTCAAAAAATGAAAATAGTCGTTGACTTTGATAGGGCTCTTTTCGGACGGGCATGGTAAATGTCAAAAACTGATTTGGATAATTCTTTATATATGCCTCATCATAAGCATATAGATACTCGCCCTCATTGGTTTCCGTCAAGACCCCTGCCAAAATATCCTTGTAATATATCTTGCCCTTTCTCATTCAACTTCTTTTTTGTCTTCTACTACGGCCAGTCGATGCCCGAACATACTTAGAACCAAATTGACCTTTTCCATATTTAGATTGGTCTTTCCCTGCTCTATTTTACGAACGACCGTTAGGGCAACCCCTGCACGTTCCGCAAACTCTTGCTGGGTTAGGTTTACCGCTTTTCTACGGGTCTTTACAAAGGTTGCTAAATCCTTCATTATATGCTTTTAAATATAAAATCAAGTAAATATACTAAATTATACGTAAAAACATATAAAATAGTTTTAAATTATAAAATTATATGCTTTAGCATATACGAAGATGAGCATATGGAGTGGGTTGTGGAGGCAACAGTAGTTCGGAAGCCTCGTCCAGTATGGAACTATCCAACTCCTTTAGGTAAGCCTGGGTAACCTCTAAATTCTGGTGTCCCAATGATTCGCTGATGACATCCGTGGCAACTCCCTTTTGTTTGAGACAATTGGCAAAACTATGTCGGGCCACATAACTGGTCAGCGTTTTTTCAATCTTGCAATGGACAGCGATCTGCTTTAAATCCATATTGAAAATCTTCAACGTTTGCTTCTTGGCCCTTTCTATTTCAATCGGGGTAAGGTCATCGCTTTTAAGCAACGGGAAGACATAACCGGTTCCGGTAGGACGTATACGGTAGTAATCCAATATTTCCTGAACAGGCGGTAATATCTTTATCTTAAAATTTCCTTTGGTCTTTGACCTTGTGTATTGGATAATACCGTCCTTAATGTTGCTCCATTTTAATTTCATGACATCCGCAAAGTTCATTCCCCGCGTATAAAAGCTGAATAGAAAATAGTGGCGGCTATCAACAAGTTCGGGACACTTTGAAATATCCATGTTCAATATTTTGTAGATTTCACCGATTTCCAATGCCCGCTTCGAACTCTTTCCTTTGAGCTTTGATATTTTATACTTTTTAAAAGGATAATTGTCCGCCGAGGTCAGATCCCGTTCCATGGCAACATTGAATACGGTTCGGATGCAGCGCATACGAACGCTGATACCCCCATCACTACCCCCGCGGAAACGAAGAAAGCCCTCGAATTTTGACAAAAAGGCCAAATTGACCTCCTCGAAGTTGAGACGGGTACTGCCATGAAACTTTTGTAGCGTGGCAAATGCATCTTTATGGCACCTGGCACTGCCCGTCCTACCAGCAGTCAGCATTTCCGAAATCAAATCGTCCCAAAAATAAAAGATGTTGTTGCCATTGGGATTTGACTTCACCCGAAACGCATGTTCAAAGTCGGAAAGTGTGAACCGTTCTTTTTCAGTATTAAGATTCATATATACCCTATATGCCCTGTCCTTGATATTGGAAAGCAACCGATTGTTCTGAATGTAGTTCGGGTTCCTTTTGGTAAATATTTCGGAGTTGACATCCCATTCTTCCGGGAACGCATTGAAGATGGTTTTGAAAAACTTCGTTTTTCTATCTTTGGTCACACGAAGGTAAATTGGATAGGATCCATTTACACGACTTTTCTTTCTGAGAACGATTTTTATACTGGCCATAATTATCAAAAAAGTGGTACAACATAGGTACAACAAATTGCCTATTAAAGGTACTCTAAATGAAAATCAAAGAAAAATATATTTTCATAATAAATTGATATTCAGACTATAAGAAAGCAAAAGTAGCCAAATGAAAAATACTTTTTCGCTTCTTCTAAGCAGACGGTCACAGGTTCGAATCCTGTCGCGATCACTTAAAGCAGAAAGTCCATTACCTTGGTAATGGATTTTTCATTTTAAGGGCGTCAAAAGCCGAAGGTTTTTGTAAGGAAATTAAAATGAAAACACGGCTGCGCCAGCAGTAGGACTTTCTATTTTCACATGGGACTGCCAAGGAAAACCGCAGGTAATCCTGTCGCGATCACGAATAGATCAACAAAAAGTTGAAAACGAAGCGAGCTAAAAAACATAGCTTGCTTTTGTTTTTTGGGGAGCACAATTTTCTTTTGTTTATCTTCAGCACGGAGTGCTCTCAGGATATGCAATCGTGTCGCAGTCACTTAAAGTAACAAATCCGTTACCAATCGCTCTGAATAATCGGTTTTTCA
>JBATHI010000299.1:0-1679 GCA_049666645.1 Flavobacteriaceae bacterium
AACACAAGAACCCCAGGGACATTTATGCCGAAAAGCTGATCGCCGAAGGGATCATAGACAACAACTATGTTTCCAAACTGGAAGAAGAATATAAGAATTCCCTGGAGACCGAATTGGAAGACTCCCGCAAGGAAGCCAAGACGGTGATCACCCCTTTTATGGCAGACGAATGGAAGGGCTTCGAAAATGTTCGGGAATGGGAAATGATGGATCCCGTAGACACCACCTACGACGAGAAGAAGTTGACCGACATCGCGAAGGTGTTGACCCAATTGCCCAAGGATAAAAAATTCCTCCGGAAGGTAGAGAAATTGGTGGAAGACCGAAGAAAAATGTTCTTCGAGTCGGATCAACTCGATTGGGCCATGGGAGAACTGTTGGCCTATGGCACGCTACTGGAGGAAGGTTTCGGGGTGCGCATGTCGGGACAGGATGTTGAACGCGGCACTTTTTCGCACCGCCACGCCGTAATGAAAGTGGAGGAAAGTGAGGAAGAAGTGATGCTTTTGAACCATGTCGCGGCCAAACAAGGTGTTTTTCAGATCTACAACTCTTTGTTGTCGGAATATGGAGTGGTCGGTTTCGATTATGGCTACGCCATGGCCAGTCCGAATACCCTGACCATCTGGGAAGCCCAGTTTGGTGATTTCAGCAACGGTGCCCAGATCATGATCGACCAATACATTTCCGCTGCGGAAGACAAATGGAAACTTCAGAACGGTTTGGTGATGTTGCTGCCGCATGGCTATGAAGGTCAAGGCGCCGAACATTCCTCAGCCCGAATGGAGCGCTACTTGCAGCTCTGCGCCCGGGATAATATGTACATTGCCGACGTTACCACACCTGCCCAAATGTTCCATGTTTTGCGCAGGCAGATGAAGGTGAATTTCAGGAAGCCGTTGATCATATTTACCCCCAAGAGCTTGTTGAGGCATCCCAAAGCGGTTTCCTCGGTGAAAGAACTGGCTACAGGCAGTTTTCAGGAGGTGATCGATGATGTTTCGGCCGATGTCAAAAAAGTAAAAAGCCTTGTATTTTGCACGGGCAAGTTCTACTATGATCTGCTGGCGGTAAAAGAAGATCAAGGCCGTGATGATATTGCCTTGGTAAGGGTCGAACAGTTGTTCCCCTTGCCAACCGACCGGATGAAGGCCCTGATCAAGAAATACAAGCATGCCGATGACCTTGTTTGGGCGCAGGAAGAACCCCGAAATATGGGTGCTTGGAGCCATTTGATGATGCACTTTAGCGAAGCCCATACCTTAAGGGTTGCCTCGAGGCGTTTTTACGCTTCCCCGGCTGCCGGTAGTGCGGTACGATCCAAAAATCGACATCAGCAGGTCATCGATTACGTTTTCGATAAAACCAAGGACAACATGAGCAGGCCAAAATAAGTAAGCAAAAATCCGATGAATAATATCCTTTGTTCCATTATGCTTTTTACCTGTTGCCTGGGCTTTTCCCAAATGCAGGCGGGTAATTACGACAAAGCGGCCAATGATATCATGGTTTTGTATAACATGGCCGATTACAGCGGTATATTCGAGTTGTTCGATGCTGATATGAAAAAAGCGCTCCCCAAGGAACAGACCCCTAGATTTTTTGCCCAGAACGTTAATGCGCCCATGGGGGCCATAACGAAAATGGAGTATAACCGTTCCGATGCAGGGGCCTATTAT
>JBATHI010000300.1:0-1984 GCA_049666645.1 Flavobacteriaceae bacterium
AACTTGCCTCCAAGGATTATATCGAGGAAGTTAGCTATGACAAACCTTTGGTTGGCCTGCTCAACGATAACGTGAAAAAAATAAGTTTTTGGATTTTGGTGGCAAGTGGGGTCTTTACTTTTATTGCAGTGTTATTGATCAACAGCAGTATTCGATTGAGCATCTATGCCAAGCGGTTTATTATCAAGACCATGCAAATGGTCGGGGCGACCAAGGCCTTTATTAGAAGACCGTTTATTTGGACCAACATTAAACTGGGCATGTTGGGGGGGCTTATCGCTTTGGTGGCCTTGTCGGGATTCCTTTATTATATCGATTCCACCTTCCCGGAATTGAACCTATTTGGAGATCCCTTGGTTCTGGTATTTCTATTTTCAGGTGTTTTTGCATTAGGCATCGTGATTTCCCTGATCAGCACCTTTTTTGCGACACAACGTTTTCTAAACCTCAGAACCGACGAATTATATTATTAACTTTACCCCATGGGCAAAAAATCCGAGCAGCAGACCGAAAGGCAGGCACAACAAGAATTCATATTCCAAAAAAAGAATTATCTCTTTATGTTCCTGGGAATGGGATTCGTCGCTTTGGGATTTATTTTGATGAGCGGTGGCGGGAGTGACGATCCCAACGTTTTTAATGAGGAAATCTTCAATTTTAGGCGTATTCGACTGGCACCCTCGCTAGTGCTTATTGGACTTGGCATCGAAGTTTATGCGATTTTGTTGAATCCGCACAAGAAGAAATAGGTTTTGGATATTTTTAAAGCCATTGTGCTCGCCATTATTGAAGGAATTACAGAGTACCTGCCCATTTCCTCTACTGGGCATATGATCATCGCTTCTTCGTTTTTTGGGATTGCCCAGGAAGAATTTACCAAACTGTTCACCATTGTCATACAATTGGGCACCATTTTATCGGTGGTCGTGCTTTATTTTAAGCGCTTCTTCCAGACGGTCGATTTTTATCTAAAACTTCTGGTAGGCTTTATTCCTGCAGTCTTCTTCGGCCTCCTTTTGAACGATGTGATCGATTCTTTATTGGGAAGTCCGTTGACAGTGGCCGTTTCATTGTTGCTGGGGGGGATTGTTCTGTTAAAAGTGGATAACTGGTTCGGTGATGGAAAACAAACGGCCATCTCCTATGCCACCGCGTTTAAAATTGGAATGTTTCAGTGTTTGGCCATGATACCCGGTGTTTCAAGGAGCGGCGCCAGTATTGTAGGGGGAATGACCCAAAAACTATCCCGTACCGCTGCTGCTGAATTTTCTTTTTTTCTAGCGGTACCGACCATGTTGGGCGCTACGCTAAAAAAAGGTTATGATTACTACAATGCCGGTTTTTCCCTGACGCCGGAGCAGATCAATCTGTTGATCGTAGGCAATGTTGTAGGTTTTGTGGTGGCCTTATTGGCCATCAAAACATTTATAGGTTATTTGGGCAAACATGGTTTCAAAATGTTCGGTTATTATCGGATCATCGTCGGATTGGCCATTTTGCTCATCCATTATTTTGTTCGCCCATTAACCGTGATCTGATGACAAAAGATGAATTTTTGGAAGGACAAGTGCTTCTGATCGACAAGCCCTTGGGCTGGACATCGTTTCAGGCAGTCAACAAAATTAAATGGGCCATCAAGAGAAAATTTTCGCTCAAAAAGATTAAAATAGGCCATGCTGGGACCTTAGACCCCTTGGCTACGGGCCTTCTGTTGATCTGCACCGGCAAGTTCACCAAAAACATAGAACAGCTTCAGGGAGCGGAGAAGGAATACATAGGAACCATTACCCTCGGTGCGACCACGCCCTCCTATGACCTTGAAACCGAAGTGGATGCCACTTATCCCATAAACCATATCACAAAAAAATCAATCGCCCTTGCCGCTTCCTCTTTTCTTGGGGAAATTGAGCAAAAGCCACCCATATACTCGGCCTTAAAAAAAGATGGCAAAAGACTATATGAGTACGCTCGGGAGGGACAAGAC
>JBATHI010000301.1:0-4471 GCA_049666645.1 Flavobacteriaceae bacterium
GGCCACATCGGGAAGGATCCCCATAATCACGAACTCGGTGAGCCCTATACCAAAACCTCCGATGGCCAACGCCAAAAGGGCTTTATTGTTTGCATTTTGTAATTTCATACCTTTAAATTTACCTTTAGAGGATACTTCCCAGCCGTTCACTCTGACCTAAACAGAAGACTCCCCTAAGATTTTCGGTACAAAATTATCGCACATAGGGAAGGAAATGCTATACGGGATTATCACATTTCTATGCAATATTACCCCGCATAGTCATATTCAACCTTATTTGATGACAATTTAGCACAATAAGCAGCAAGGGTCGGAAGGTCAAGCCTATAAGATATAGTCGGTACTCACAAAATTCGACAGCTTTGTTTCCAACAAACGGCGGATCGCCTCATTGTTCAGGTTGTTGTCCTTGAACGCCACGAAGGTGCGTATGGAAAAAGATCGTAAGGCGTCATGGACGCTTAAAGTGGCCTGGGCGGAGTCTTTTCTGCCCGTGAACGGGTAAACATCGGGTCCGCGTTGGCAAGAACTGTTCAGGTTCACCCTACAGACCAGGTTTACCAAGGTATCGATCAAAGGGGCCAAGGTATAGACATCGGTCCCAAAGAGGCTCACTTGCTGTCCATAATTGCTTTCAGCCATATCATCCAAGGGTTGTTCGATGTCGTTGAAAGACAAAACGGGGATCACAGGTCCGAATTGTTCTTCTTGGTAGACCCTCATATCCTTGGTCACCGGATACAAAACTGCCGGCCAGATGTAGTTGTCGAAATGCCGACCTCCTTTTTTGTTGAGTATTTTCGCACCTTTGGCAAGGGCATCGTCGATCAATTCCTGAATATAGGCCGGCTTATCGGGTTCGGGTAAGGGGGTCAGTTTTACGCCCGCTTCCCACGGATTTCCAAATTGAAGCGCATCGACCGCGGCAGTAAATTGCGAAAGGAATTTATCCTTGATATCTTCATGTACATAAACCACCTTTAGGGCGGTACACCGCTGGCCATTGAATGACAGCGTCCCGGATATCACTTCATCGATCGTGAGCGATAAATCCGCATCCGGAAGGATAATGGCCGGATTTTTCGCTTCCAATCCCAATACCAACCGCAGCCGGTTGCTTTTAGGGTGCTGGTTCTGCAGGGCATTGGCAGATTTGCTGTTGCCGATCAACGCCAAAACATCGACCTTACCGGTTTTCATAATGGGTGCCGCCACCGCCCTGCCCCTACCGAACAAAATATTGATCACCCCTTTGGGGAAAGAATTCCGAAAAGCTTCCAACAAGGGCGTAATCAGCAAAACACCATGTTTGGCCGGTTTAAAAATGGCCGTATTGCCCATGATGATGGCCGGTATCAGCAGCGCAAACGTCTCGTTCAAGGGATAATTGTAAGGCCCCAAACAAAGCACCACTCCTAGCGGACCGCGTTTGATGTGCGCATATACCCCTTCATGCTTTTGAAATTTGGCCGAATTGCGATCCAACTGCTTATAATCTTCGATGGTATCATAAATATAGGCCACTGTACGATCGAATTCCTTTTGGGAATCAGGAAGCGATTTGCCTATTTCCCACATGAGCAAGGTCACGATTTCATCTCTTTTCGTCTTCATTTGCTCCACGAACTTTTCCATACATTCGATCCGATCCTTAACATGCATGGTCGGCCAGACCCCTTTGCCCTGGTCATAGGCGGCCAATGCCGCGTCGAGGGCATCCAAGGCTTCCGTTTCGCCCATATCGGGAGTGCTACCCAACAAGGTAGGGGTATAATCGGCGGTGGAGGAAATACTGGAAAAGACTTCCGTTGATCTTCCGTTCCATTCTTTGAGTTCCCCATTTACCAAATAGGCCTTTTGGTGTATTGGTGCGTTGAAGTTAAATTCTGCAGGAATATTGATTTTTTTAATACTCATGGATTTTGATGTATTTCTTCGGAATTACCGTATCAATTTCCGAAGCGTTCCGGTATATCGTCGCTACACGATGGGTTTCATTGCAGTCATGGAAGCACGTAGCCTTGCCCCTACGATTTCTACAGGATGTTCGCGCAATCTTTTGTTCACGGCAATCAATTTTGCATTGTCAACGCCATTGCCCTTTCCTTCCCCAAAATGTTTTCCTATCACATCGGTATCGATTTTCTTCATAAAATCGCCCAATAAGGGTTTGCATGCATGATCGAAGAGGTAACAGCCATATTCGGCAGTGTCGGAAATGACACGGTTCATCTCGAACAGCTTCTTTCTCGCTATGGTATTTGCGATCAAGGGTGTTTCGTGCAAGGACTCGTAATAGGCCGATTCCCCGATAATGCCCGATTCGGTCATCGATTCATAGGCCAGCTCCACCCCTGCCCGTACAAAAGCGACCATTAGTACCCCATGATCGTAATATTGCTGTTCGGAAATGTTCTGCTTTCCAGCGGGTGTTTTTTCAAAAGCGGTTTCCCCGGTCTGTGCCCTCCAGGTCAATAGGTTTTTGTCATCATTGGCCCAGTCTTCCATCATGGTCTTGGAAAAATGACCACTCATAATATCGTCCATATGTTTGTGAAAGAGCGGACGCATGATCTGTTTTAATTCCTCCGACAGTTCAAATGCTTTGATCTTGGCGGGGTTGGACAAACGGTCCATCATATTGGTGATGCCACCATATTTCAATCCTTCGGTAACGGTTTCCCACCCATATTGGATCAATTTGGAGGCGAAACCGGGTTCGATCCCCTTCGCTATCATTTTATCGAAACACAAAATGGATCCGGTCTGGAGCAAGCCACACAAAATGGTCTGTTCGCCCATGAGATCCGATTTTACTTCTGCTACAAAGGAAGATTCCAAAACACCTGCCCTGTTGCCCCCCGTAGCCACGGCATAGGCCTTGGCCTGTTCCAGGCCTTTGCCCTGGGAATCGTTGTTCGGATGCACCGCGATCAAGGTGGGAACACCAAAACCCCTTTTGTATTCTTCACGCACTTCAGAACCCGGGCATTTGGGCGCAACCATGATCACCGTGATATCCTTCCGAATCTGCATGCCTTCCTCAACGATATTGAAGCCGTGCGAGTACGACAAGGTTGCCCCCTTTTTCATCAATGGCATAATGACCTTGATTACGCCGGTATGCTGTTTATCCGGGGTAAGGTTGATGACCAGATCGGCCGTAGGGATAAGGGTTTCATACGTGGCTACCTTGAAACCGTTTTCTGTGGCATTCTTATAGGAAGCACGCTTTTCCTTGATTGCGGCTTCCCTTAAAGTATAGGAAATATCCAAGCCTGAATCCCTCATGTTCAACCCTTGGTTCAGTCCTTGTGCCCCACAGCCAACGATTACTATTTTTTTTCCTTTTAAAGCTTTCACACCATCAGAAAATTCGTGGGATTGCATGAACCTACATTTTCCCAACTGTTGCAATTGGTCCCTTAACGATAGTGTATTGAAATAATTTGTCATTGTGTTCTATTGATTTGATTATTGATGTATTGGTTATTCCTTAAACCCATTCAGGAGCGCCGAAATCTGCATTTCTTCCTTGGATACGGCGATCCGGCCCGAACGGACAAATTGCATGATGCCAAATGGCTTCAATTGCTCGTACATATCATCGATCTCGTGCCGCCTGCCAGTTTTTGCCAAAACAAAAAAAGCCCTGGACACCGTTACGATTTGGGAATTGTTCTCCTTGATAATATTCTGAATTTGCCTTTCGTCAAATAAAAGGTTGGAAGCAATCTTAAACAATGCGGATTCTTGGTAGATGGTCTCCTCATCGGTATGGTAAAAGGCTTTGATCACTTCGACCTGCTTTTCTATTTGCCCGACGATATTGTGCACCCAGGTTTCCGTGGTATTGACTACAATGGTAAACTTTGAAACCTCGTCGATTTCAGACTTGGAGACGTTGAGGCTCTCGATATTGATATGTCTTTTTAGGAATATCCCGGATATCCTGTTCAGCAGCCCCACATTATTTTCTGAATAGACCGAAATGGTAAACCATTGTTTTTCCATAAATACTTATTATTCGATTCTTTACTGGTCCGGTCTACTGATTACCGACCTTTGAGTAGGTTTTCGAATGGTTAATAACTTGTTCTCCAATTTTAGGGGCTGCACCAATGTGGGCCGTATAACTCCATCTGATTCTTACTTATGGAATTCCCCTTATTGAACCTAAAACATTTTATTTCAATCGGATGTCGGACACAGAAGCCCCGGAGGGGATCATTGGAAACACGTTGTCTTCTTGTTCTACCTTCACCTCGAGAAAATATGGTTTTTTGGAGGCCATCATTTTCTGTACCGTCGCCTTCAAATCCTTTCTTTCGGTTACCCGTTTGGCCTCAATGTGATATCCCTCCGCTATTTTGACAAAATCGGGATTCACCATTACCGTAGAGGCATACCTACTTTCAAAAAAAAGTTCCTGCCACTGACGGACCATCCCGAGGTGGTCGTTGTTCAAAAC
>JBATHI010000302.1:0-4519 GCA_049666645.1 Flavobacteriaceae bacterium
GCACATTATTGCCCATGGGACTATCGATGAACACCGGGATATTGGGGATGCGGTTTTTGAGGTATAATTGATATAGAAGGTACATCAACGATTGTAAACGTTCCACCGCAAAGGAAGGAATGATCAAATTTCCCCTTTCCTTGATGGTTCGGTTGATGATGGCAACCAGGATCCCTTCCAAGTCCTCCTTTGGGTGCAACTTGTTGCCATAGGTACTTTCATTGAACAGATAATCTGCCCACTCCGGTCTTTCAGGAGGATAAAGCAGCGTATCTTCCATACGTCCAACATCACCGGAAAATACAAATCGCTTGCCAAAAATATCCAATTCCAGGAAAGTTGCCCCGATAATATGTCCATTATACCTAAACCTGCACTTCACATGATCCGATAAGGTAATCCATTCATCTTTTTGGGTGCTTTGAAATAAACCGATGGCCCTTTCGGCTTCTTCAAGATTATAGAACGGTAGTGCGGGATGGTGTTTGCTATAGCCCTGCTCATTGGCGCTTTGGGCCTCTTCCTCCTGTATCTTGGCACTGTCGCGCAATATAATTTTCGTAATGGCAAGGGTCGGTGCGGTACCCATTATCTTCCCTCGAAAACCCTCCTTGAGCAGTCTAGGCAAATAGCCCGTATGATCTAAATGGCCATGGGTAAGCAATACCACATCTATGTTGGAAACATCGATGGGCAAAGGCTCCCAATTTCTTAGACGGAGTTCCTTCAGGCCTTGGAACATCCCGCAATCGACCATGAGGTTGATTTCTGGGGTTTCCAAACAGAATTTAGAGCCGGTAACGGTCCCTACGGCCCCCAAGAAATGTATTTTAACGGTCTTCAACATATCGTTTACATCTTGCAGAGTTGTTGCACTTCGTTGAGAATCCTTTGTTTACGCATATCGGAAATCCCCAAGTGATCCAGCAAAAAAGGCTCCTTCAGCAAATGGCGACATAACACTACGTCCCGTTCCAATAAAAACTGCTTTTCGCGATTGCTCAATAAGGTGGACACCGTGATGGGATAAAGGCCAAGACGATCGATTCGGTCTTTAAGGCCATCGTCTTTAGGGAAATCCCAGCTCAGGAGGTAGAGGCCTACACAAGTGCCATAGACAACTGCATCATCCGTGAAGCGGGTATTGGTGACCACCCAACCCCGTTGCAGGGCCTTGACACGATTTTTCATGTCCCAGTCGGTCTTCACGTCGTTGTACCGGGAATTGATGTAAAGGGGTACCTTTACGTTGCAATTGCGGCCCTCCTCCCCATGGAACTTGCATTCTATAAGTTCCACTTGTCCGTTTTTTTCGGCCAAGACATCAATTTCGTGGCTCACGCATGCCCCCGCCAAGATTTTTCCCACTTCCGTTCGATATCCCGAATATTGAAGAATTGCGGCGATGAACCTTTCGAAGGGAAATCCCGTAGGGCCCAGTTCATAAATCGCTTTTTTCAGTTTGTATTTGGAAGCGAACACCGATTTTTTTCGCTTCAACAGGGCGAACGCCCTATTGTAAATCTCTTTGGTGGAAATGCCCTGGTAGAGCTCATCCCTTACCTGTTCTACAATCTGATCGGTCAACAGGTCGTCGGCACCACTCTTTTTCAGGGAACTTCGCAACTTGCTCAAGGAAAACTTGGCCCTTTCCCCCGAGGATTTAATGATTTCAATCGCAGCATCGGCCATTATTTCAGGATTTTAACCGAACATCGACTTCCGGAATTTTTAACAGCTGTAGGGTAGTAGAAGCCAATTTTACCTTCCCTTCGGTCTTGTTGACCGATTTCTGGATTTCATCGAAGAGTTGGTGTTTGGTAAACCTCCTCCGTTTATAGTCGGTGATGTACCTCAGGTTCAATTCCACCCAATTGTCGGTCAAACGAACCGCTATGGTAGGGTCAATGGTCGCATTTTCGATGTAATAATGCGCTACCATTTCCTGCCATTTGGCTTTGGACGCCTCGCTATATTCAGACAGTAATTCGACAGCGACATCGGTCACCAGTTTTTTGGCCAATTCAATATCGGAATCGAAGGTGACCAAGATATTCAGTTCGTCCCATACGAAAGGGAAATCCATCGAGTAGTTCTTTATGGGGCCTTTGAAGACGAAGGCATTGCTGATCTTCACGATCCTTCCCGAGTAATTATCGCTGCTCACCCACTCTCCCATCTCCATGATGGTGGTATAAATGCTATCGATATCGATGACATCGCCTTTGATGCCATTGATCTCAATGCGATCTCCCGGCTTATAGACCCGTACAAAAAAGATATAGAACGAACCGGCAATACTCAAGATCAGCTCCTGGAGCGTGAAGGTAAGTCCGGCTGTAAAAAGTCCGATGATGATGGTGTAATCCTTTACATCTTTAAAGGTAAAAGAGATCAAAAGGAGCAAGATGATCATGGCATAACCGACGATTTCTATCCCCTTTTGTGCCTTGTATCTGATGGTGGTCTCGGTAATCCTCCTTTTGAGAAGTTTGCGAAGAAAACTAATGGAAAGGACAATCGCCGACAACCACAACAAGACCTTTAAGGTCTTGATTACCAATGGGTTTGATAAAAATTCCGTCAATTCCTGCACCTAGCCTGCCGATTTAAAAAATTCCTTCACCAACGCCTTGACCTGATTTTCGGTCATACTATCACACTTCACCACCGATTTTAATTTGGCATGCAGTGATTTGTAGTTTTGTGATAATTCTTGCTGCAGTTTATCCGGGGTGTCGGAAGGTCCGAATATGGCAATGGCATCGGCCGGCGACAATTCGTGGGCCACTTTGGCGAAGTATTTTTTTAGCTGTTGCTTCTCCCGCTCCATATACGTACTTTCCTTTCCCACATCCTGTGTTCCTCCCCATTTGGCCCTCGATCTGGAACCTCCTTTGGGGTGGAAGTTTTCGACCTCCGACTGAAGGGTTTTGATACTGATGTCGTGTTCGTCCAGGGTCACCAAATGGGCCTTCTCTTTATCGATCCAAATTCCGATGTTGGTCATGATGTTCTGAATTTATTTTGATTCGTGCATGGTAAGCACCGGTATTTTTGAATGGTATCCGATTTCCTTGGCCAAAGGTTTTGACCAAATTTTACCGAAAAGGCCATGTTTTTTATGGATAAAGGCAATCATATCGCTGCCGCGGCTTTCCACGAAAGCACTGATTCCCGTAGGCACCTTAACATCGCTCAGATCGTGAAAACTATGTTTGTAGCCTTCCAAAATCGCTTCCAACAACACCTTATTGCCCTGCTGGGTTTTGTTTAGTTCGGGCTCTTTTACAATGTGCAATACCCTTATAAAGGCATTATGGTACTTCGCTATCTCCAATAGATATTGGAGTTCTTTTCGTTTGAAATTTGATTTGTAGTCGGTCGGAAAAACGATCTCCTTTGGTACCGTAAAGCGCACGTTATCGGGAATGGCCAGAATGGGACATTGTGTGACCTGTTCCATGACATTCACGGTATTGGTGCCAAAGATCACGCTTTCGGCCCCGGTGTACCCTTTGGTTCCCATGACCACGATGTTGATGTCTTTTTTGGCAATGGTATCCTTGATGGCATAGAGCAAGGAGTTATAGGTAGAAATCTGGTGAATCTTGTGCTTGGCATTGTCGTGATGCAGTTCCAGGATGTCCATCAACCTCTCCAATCTTTCCTCCGATTGCTTTTTCGCGGCTTCATAGGCCATTTCCCCTGGTTCGGGGACCATCATTTGGTTATCGAGCGAAAAGCCGTCTACCTGAAAAGCATTTAAAAGGTAAAACTCACATTGCTGGTCTTTGTAAAGATCCAATGCATATCTGATAGCGTTCAACGCGTTTTTTGAAAAATCGGTGGGTAACAGTACTCTTTTGTCCATGATGCGCAAATTTTGAATTCGTTCGGGTATAAAATTAATTTCCCTTTGGTTGTTGCGCTATGACAATTATCAGTCGCTTTCGGGAATTACCAAAAACGGAATGGAAATATTGAACATCATTTTAGTGATCACCGGTTCTCGCAACAGCTTCTCCATAAATCCCAACTTATAGTCGATCATCACGAGCATGCCGATGCCCAGACCGTCCAAGAAGGCTTGAATGGCTTCCGTTTTGCTGGTAAAACTGGGCAGCCAATGGGTTGAATGGTCCAATGGTTTCAGTTGGTCCAACAGTAATTTGAGATTCGTCTCCTGCACCTTATCCAATTTCTCCTCTTCATGGATGTGCAATATCCTCACCGCCGCATGGCAGAGATGGGCCATATCCTTCAAGGGCTTGATCATTTCGGGTTTCAACGTTCTTTTATAATCTGTGGCAAAGGCCAATTCATTGGGCTTTACAAATTCAGCTTCCTCTGGCACCGCCAATACGGGACATGTTTTAAGGGTAGAAATGGTCTTGGTGCTCTTACTGCCCAAAAAGACCGATATGTTGCCGGTGGCGCCCTTGTTGCCCATCACCACCAAGCCTGCCTTATGCTTGCCGGCGGCCTTCACTATCTCTTCGGTGACTTCTCCCTTGGC
>JBATHI010000303.1:0-4887 GCA_049666645.1 Flavobacteriaceae bacterium
ACCTTCCTGGTATCCGATACCATTTTATCGCAACAGGCCAAACTACTGGAAGAGGTGAATGACAACCTTGATGTTTTTTATACCTCCTCCAGAGGTGTCAATGAGATGAACATTGTACTGAGCAATAGTATGGACGCCGCCGTAGAAAAATTCTTCAAGGCCGAAAAATGTACGCAAAAGGCGGAAAACCTCTCTTCGATAACCGTAAAATTACCGGCAGAAAACGTCTCTGTTCCAGGGATTTACTATTTTATTTTCCAGCGTTTGGCCTGGGAAGGCATCGTGCTCTATGAAGTGATTTCGACGACGAATGAATTTACCATATTGGTCAACGATGATCAAGTGGATGTCGCTTTTAAGACCATCAAGGATTTGAAGACCCTCTAGCACGGAACTGATGTAAGGGCTCGCTTCTGCCCTCCATTATTCGGTTTACCGGGATAAAAATTGCACCAAAGCCTTGTCATTTTCGGGTTTGGCTATGATGTGCTTGTCTTTATCGAGCACAAAATAGGTAGGGGTCTGACTTATCGCATAACTTTTTGCGTATTTACTCTCCCATTTCCCCAAAGCCATCGCATGTTCAAATCCCGATAGTTTGGCCGATTCCAATTTCCAGCTGACGTCATCGTCTTCCATGCCCACAGCGATGACCTTCACATCATTGAAAGACGCCATCTTTTTGTGCAAAGGGGGCAATTCACTCAGGCAATGCGAACAGGTACTGCTCCAAAAAACCAGCACGTAACAATCTGCACCCTCCAATTCACTGAGCTTTTTGGTTGCGTCACCATCTTGCCAGACAATGTCGGGTGCTGTCGCACCAAACCGCAAGCGATTGTGCTTCTCGATGTCATCGATGATCTTTTGGTTGTTGGTCCGCGTTGCGAGGGATTTTAAATAAGAATTGAAGATATAATCGGAGGTTTCATCAAAACCAAAAGAGGCTGCCTTTGACCATAGGCCATACAATACATGTTGTTGGAACATTGGGTCGGTTCCCTGTAACTTCCCGTTGACCGTCTGGATGTTTGTGCGGTAAACCCTTTCAGATTCGGCCTTGGTCTGAACAGCCGTGGAGATGGAGGTGAACACATACCCGTTCACCCTATCGGTAAGAAAGCCGGAAGCCTGGAGCGTTGGGTTTTTAAGGTCGACAAAATCGAAATAATGGTCTTTTTTGTTTTGCCAGTAGGCTTGCTCGGTCTCATAATCGGAAGGGATATATGGCCTGTTCGCTACAATGAATTCATGCACCAACATGCCCTTGGTGCTTTCCTCGTAGGCGGTCTGTGCCTGGTTTGATTCTTGGATCAATTTCCGATAGGCATTGGTATCGGTATCCCCATCTTTATAAAAATCGATGAACATCTGTTTCAGCCCGGTGATTTCCTTGAAATAAGCATTATAGATCTTGTTCTCCTCCGATGCGCTATAGGTAGGGCCATTTAGGGCGTCGAAATTCAACTTAATATCTTCCTTACCGTCGTAGAGTACATCGAAATAGAACTGTTCTTGGGGTACCGCGTAGACCAGTCGATAGGTCCCTGGCCCAGCCGATGTGGGCAAGGTCAGGGTAAAGTTGCCGTTGTTGACCGCGGTATCGGCAATATAGGCTTGGGTACCCGGCATGATGCGATATGCGATGACATAGGTATAGTCTTTGGCGGGCGCAAAGCTGCCTGAAATCTTGTGTTGTGCCTGAACGGCATAAGCCATTAAAAATAGTAAAAGGGTTTGCTTTATAGCCATGGTGCTTGGTGCTTCAAAAATCAGCACAAATGTAAGCCATTTCGCATGATGCCGAAACTACTAAAAAACCGGCTTTTTGGGACAGGTGATTTTATAGATTGGGGTGGGGGAATTCGTGAAATAGTGTAAAGCTATTGGTTTTCTACCTTATGCTCTTTGATCGGGCCATAAACCGCATCGCGGAAACCTTTATGCAGGCCGATTTGATCATAAGGGAACAATTGAACGAACAGCACTGCGGTGATCTCATTCACCGGATCTACCCAGAACAAGGTGCTGGCGGCCCCATCCCAAAAGAATTCGCCGACCACCCCGTTGTTTTCTTCCGCCGAGGCCGGCGGTGCCAACCTTACGGCAAAGTCGATTCCGAAGCCCACCTGCCCTTTGCTGGGAAGGAAGTTACGTTCTGTGATGCTGTCTGCGAGCTGATTGGTGGCCATCAGTTTCACCGTTTCGGGTTTTAGTATGGTGACCGAATCAAGGCTGCCTTTATGTACCAACATCCTGGTAAAGCGCATATAGTCATCAAGGGTTGAGGTAAGTCCCGAACCGCCCCGGGTGAGAGGCCAATGCTCGGTATAGTTGCTATAGGTGACCGTATCACGTTCAAGGGTGCCTTCGCCCGTTCTCCGATAGAGGGCTGCAAATCGGTTACGATCTGCTTCGGGAATGTAATAGCATGTCTCCTGCATTTCCATCGGATCGAGAACATACCGTCGCACATACTCACCATAAGGCAAGCCCGATATCCTTTCCACCAAAAAAGCCTGCACGTCAACACATGGGCCATATTCCCATTGCGTTCCCGGTTGGAACCACAAGGGTACCTGGCCTAATTTTTCAGCCATATGGGTAAGGGTGTTGTTTCGGTCCATAGGGTTGGCTTCGGCCAACACTTCGCTTAGGCCCGGAATGTTGGGCCGGTTTGGAAAACCTGCCGTATGGCGGGTCACATCGCGAATGGTGATGGGCCTATCAAGGGCTTCCAAGATCATCTTTCCCTTGGCATCGACCCCAGTATATACCTGCATGTTGGCGAACTCGGGCGCGTATTTTGATATGGGGTCGTCAAGATCAAATTTGCCCTGCTCGTAAAGCGTCATCAAGGCAACGCCAGTGATGGGTTTGGTCATCGAATAGATCTGCACTATGGTGTTGCGCGAAAAGGGTTTTTGGGCTTCACGGTCGGCATAACCAAAAGCATTGTAATACACTTCTTTGTCTTTTTCAAAGATCAGGGCGGACACGCCGGCGATATTGCCCGACACTACAAATCTGTTCAAGGTCGAATCTATCCTTGCCACTGCCGAACTATCCACCAAATATTCGATCTCGGTATCTGAGGATCCCGATGCTTCAGGTGCCTGGCGGCAGGAAAGCATAAAAATAAAAAGACAGGATAACACTAGGAACGCACTCTTTTTTGTCGCCATAATATTGGTGGGATTATTGGCAGAAACCAATGCTGCCAAAAAGTTTAAGGAAGCTGCCTGGACTTTGATCACGGCTGGCCCAAGATGCAATATTGCATTACATCAACGATTACTCCAACTGTATGCCTATCGCATTGTAGAGGTTTAAGATCAATTCGATCTCTACTTCATCGACCCTTCCGTCGGCATTTGCCATTTCTTCAAGGAGAAGGGCCAATGCCCTTTTTTTATGCTCGGGCATGGCGTTGAGTATTGCCAAACCTTCCTGCGCATCGATATTTCTGGCGTCCTCGATCAATTTTGAGTCGAATTGGAGGATGTGCATGAGTTGGTTCAAAATGGAAATTTCACCGGCATCTACCCGGTTATCGGCCATAATTACCTCGTCTATCGCTTTCACTATGGCCAGTTTTTCGGCTTGATTAAAATTCATGTAAGTGCGCTTTTAACAGGTTAAGGTTATCCAATGTAAGTGGCGGTCTTTCTTGCCTTTATTAGACCCTTACAAGGTAATCAAATTTTCAAGAATTCATGTTGCCAATATTCAAAAACCGGCAGGGCAATCGCGATGACAATTACCTTAAGGATAAATCCATTCGCAAGGCCGAAACGACCTTTTATCCCTCTTGCAGGGCCGCTAGGACGACATGACCGGAGTGCCGATCTCAAATGGGCGCATGGCCTTCAATGCCTTGTCGAGTGTATTGATGCCCTCAAAGACCAACAACAACCTTAGTCCGTTGCGGGTTTGTTTTTCTTTCAGGGCGCAACTCTTGGCATGTGCTTGTACAAACTGCAATATTTTGGTAAAGGTTGCACTTTGAAAATATTCAGATTGCTGGTCCGCGATAAAATAGCCGACCATTTTGCCCTTTTTGAGGACCAATTTTTCCAGTCCCATGCCATTGGCTATCCATTTAAGGCGAACGGAGGCCAACAGGTCTTCGGCCTGGGTGGGCAGATCTCCGAAACGGTCGGTTAGTTGCGCCTCAAATCGATTCAACCCTTCTTCATCCTTCACTTGGTTGAGTTCGGTATATAGGTTAAGCCTTTCGGTGATGTTGTTGATATAGTCGTCCGGGAACAATAATTCGAAATCAGCATCGATTTGGGTTTCTTTCACAAATACTTTATCATGGTGGCCCTCCACTTCATCATAAAGTTGTTTGAATTCGTTTTCCTTTAGTTCATCAATGGCTTCCGACAAAATTTTTTGGTAGGTCTCAAAACCTATTTCATTGATGAATCCGCTCTGTTCCCCGCCCAAAAGATCGCCGGCACCCCTGATTTCAAGATCCTTCATCGCGATATGGAACCCACTGCCCAATTCCGTAAATTGTTCCAAGGCCTGGATACGCTTCCGGGCATCGGCCGTCATCACCTCATAAGGAGGCGTGATGAAATAGCAAAATGCCTTTTTATTACTACGACCGACACGGCCCCGCATTTGGTGCAGGTCGCTCAGGCCAAAATTGTTGGCATTGTTGATGAATATCGTATTCGCATTGGTTACATCGAGGCCGCTTTCCACAATGGTAGTGGAAACCAGTACATCAAAAGCCCCGTTCATAAACGAGAGCATGAGCGTCTCCAGCTTTTTGCCCTCCATCTGGCCGTGCCCGATACCTATTTTGGCATCGGGGACCAAGCGTTGGATCATACCGGCCACCTCCTTGATGTTTTCGATCCGGTTATGAATGAA
>JBATHI010000304.1:0-17664 GCA_049666645.1 Flavobacteriaceae bacterium
GGATACCAACGATGATTCCTTTGAAGGTCCGGAAGAAAAAAGTTCCGAGATCAAGGAATACATAAGGCATCACCTTCAGGATTCACATGACTTTTCTTTATTTTCATGGACGGATGACAAAGGGGAACAACATCATATCGGTTTTCCACTGCCTGTTATCCTTTGGGATGGCGGACTCAAGGTTTTTTCCTCTTCCAAATTTCATCACGGAGAAACCGTGGCCGCGGTTGACGGTAATTACTACAAGCTTTTCCATAGCAAGATATATAAGACCGATGCCGAGGGTGTCATAACCTTGGATGATCACGAGCATCCTACCAATGTTAAACCCTTTGATTTTTCAATGACCAAGAGTGTGGTCATGATTATCGTTACGGGATTGTTGATGTTCTGGTTATTCACCAGTTTGGCCAGGTCCTATGCCAAGAATAGCAGTATCCCGAAAGGGATTGGCCGGTTTTTTGAGCCTATCGTGATTTATATCCGAGATGACATCGCCAGGCCCAACATTGGGGAAAAGAAGTATAGAAAATACATGCCGTATTTGCTCACCATATTTTTCTTTATTTGGTTTTTGAACATTTTTGGGCTTACCCCACTTGGCGTGAATGTTACCGGAAATATTGCGGTGACCGTGGCATTGGCCTTGATTACCTTTTTACTGACCAATTTTACGGGGACAAAGGATTATTGGAAGCATTTGTTCGATCCCTTGGGCGCAACCATGCCTTGGTACGGGAAGTTGCCGCTCTATATCATATTGGTCCCCATTGAGTTATTGGGACTTTTCATCAAGCCATTCGCACTGCTCATCCGTTTGTATGCCAACATGCAGGCCGGACACATCGTATTGATGAGTTTGATCGGGTTGATGTTCATTTTTAAGAGTTGGTTGGGAAGTCCATTGTCATTTGGCCTCGCCTTTGCCATTTCATTGATCGAGATTTTAGTGGCCGTATTACAGGCTTATATTTTCACCATGCTGTCTGCTTTGTATTTCGGATTTGCCTCCGAGGAACACGAGCATCATGAAGATTCCGAGTTGGCTCCTTTGTAAGCAGGTGACAGGCATTCCCTTCAAGGGAATTTTTAATTGAATTTTAATTTTTAAACTAGATAGATTATGGAAATTCCAGCAATTGTAGGCGCAGGATTAGCGGTTATCGGAGTAGGTTTGGGTATTGGTAGGATCGGTGGTTCCGCAATGGATGCCATCGCACGTCAGCCAGAGGCTTACGGTAAGATTCAAACAGCAATGTTGATCGCGGCAGCACTTATTGAAGGGATTGGTTTCGCTGCAATATTTGCATCCTAACAAATCAAAAAACCATGGCCTTAACGGTTGGTTATGGCCATGGTTTCTTTAAAAATTAAAGTTTAAAATTCTTTTTATGGAAAAGTTGATCAATGAGTTTTCTTTGGGCCTATTTGTCTGGCAGACGCTGCTTTTTGTGCTATTGCTTCTCTTGCTTCGCAAATTTGCCTGGAAACCGATTTTGAACGCTGTCAACGAAAGGGAAGATGGCATCAAAAATGCTTTGGAAGCCGCAGAGTTGGCAAAAAAGGAGATGCAGAACATGACGGCCGATAGTGAAAAATTGTTGAAGGAAGCCCGAGCGGAGCGCGAATCAATGTTAAAGGAAGCCCGTCAAATCAAGGAACAATTGATTTCGGATTCCAAGGAGCAGGCCAAATTGGAAGGTGATAAAATGATCAAGCAGGCACAGGAAGCCATAGCCAGTGAAAAAAAGGCGGCCGTAGCCGAGATCAAAAACCAGGTTGCCGAGCTTTCAGTTGAAATTGCGGAAAAATTGATCAAGGAACAGTTGACCAATAAGGACAAACAATTGAAGTTGGTCCAGGATATGCTGGGCGATATTAAATTGAACTAAACGAAGATGACCGATTCAAGAGCCGCATTGCGTTATGCAAAGGCCGTTTTAGACTTAGCGATCGAGAACAAGGCCTCGGAAGGGGTGGAGCACGATATGCGTGCCATCTTGGAGACCATCGCTGGCAGCTCCGAACTAAGGGCAATGTTGGCAAGCCCTGTGGTAAGGGGAGAAATCAAAAAAAAAGCGGTCGAGGGCATTTTTCCCGAAACCCACAAAATAACGAAAGGCCTGGTGAATCTATTGGTCGATAACCGACGGATCTCGATGTTGAATGAAGTTGCCTTAAAATATATCATTCTCAACGAACAGATCAAAGGCCAGAATGTGGCCTATGTCACCACGGCAGTGCCGATGACCACAGAATTGGAAAAGCAATTGCTGAAAAAAGTGGAAGGGCTTATCGGGAACAAAGTAACTTTGGAGAATAAAATAGACGAAAACATCATTGGGGGGTTTGTGCTGCGTATTGGGGATTTGCAGTACGACGCGAGCATTGCGAATAAAATGGACAATCTCAAAAGAGAATTTACTAAAAGCTTATAACCCATATGGCCCTACTGGTAAACCAATGGGCTCATCTTATATCTAAATCAAATGGCAGGAGTGAAAGCCGCTGAGGTATCAGCAATTTTAAAAAAGCAATTATCAGGTTTTGAGGCCACAGCCTCTCTGGACGAGGTTGGAACGGTATTGCAGGTTGGGGATGGAATTGCCCGGGTCTATGGTTTATCCAACGCTCAATATGGTGAGCTGGTATCGTTTGAGGGCGGTCTTGAAGGCATCGTGTTAAACCTGGAAGAAGATAATGTCGGGGTGGTACTATTGGGACATTCAAAAGAGATCGGCGAAGGCTCAACAGTAAAACGAACCCAAAGGATTGCTTCCATTAAGGTGGGCGAGGGTATTGTAGGTCGCGTGGTCAACACCTTGGGTATTCCGATCGATGGAAAGGGACCGATTGCTGGCAAGACCTACGAAATGCCTTTGGAGCGAAAAGCCCCAGGAGTAATATTCCGTCAACCCGTAACCGAACCATTACAGACCGGTATCAAGGCCATTGACGCGATGATACCCGTTGGGAGAGGTCAAAGGGAATTGGTGATCGGTGACCGGCAAACCGGGAAGACCACCGTTTGTATCGATACCATCCTAAATCAAAAGGAATTTTATGACGCGGGCGAACCCGTATATTGTATTTACGTGGCCATAGGCCAAAAAGCATCGACGGTCGCAGGGATTGCCCAAGTCCTGGAAGATAAGGGCGCCATGGCCTATACTACCATTGTGGCGGCCAATGCCTCCGACCCTGCACCCATGCAGGTGTATGCTCCTTTTGCAGGCGCATCCATAGGAGAGTATTTCCGGGATTCGGGCCGACCGGCCCTGATCATCTACGACGATCTGTCAAAACAGGCCGTTGCATATCGTGAGGTGTCTTTATTGTTGAGAAGGCCTCCCGGACGTGAAGCTTATCCCGGAGACGTTTTCTATCTGCATTCCAGGCTACTGGAAAGGGCGGCAAAAATTATAGACGATGACGGGATTGCCAAAAACATGAACGATCTTCCAGAAGTGTTGAAACCCATGGTGAAAGGGGGTGGCTCTTTAACGGCCCTACCCATAATCGAGACTCAGGCTGGCGACGTATCGGCCTATATCCCTACCAACGTGATTTCGATTACCGATGGCCAGATATTTTTGGAACAGGACTTGTTTAACCAAGGGGTACGCCCTGCGATCAATGTGGGGATATCAGTATCCAGGGTTGGAGGAAATGCCCAAATCAAATCGATGAAAAAAGTTGCCGGAACACTGAAGTTGGATCAGGCCCAGTTCCGAGAATTGGAAGCGTTTGCCAAGTTTGGATCCGACTTGGATGCGGCTACATTAAACGTGATCGAAAAAGGAAGGCGAAACGTTGAAATATTGAAACAAGCGCAGAACGATCCATTTACCGTGGAAGATCAGATTGCCATCATCTTTGCGGGTTCGAAAAACCTGCTTAGGGATGTTCCGGTGGACAAGGTTAAGGAATTCGAAAAAGACTTTCTGGATTTTCTAAAAGCCAAGCACAAGGGCGTGTTGAAGACCCTGAAGGAAGGTAAACTCACCGATGAGGTTACCGATGTCCTTACCGAAGTGGCCAAGGACCTTTCCGGAAAATATCGGAACTGAACAAGGTAAAGGAACAAAAAAGGCGTGATGGGAAACGGGGCGCAGAATCGTGCTTCACCCGACGCCAAACCATTCGATCAAAATTATGGCTAATCTAAAGGAAATTAGAAACAGGATAGCATCGGTCTCTTCCACCATGCAGATCACCAGCGCCATGAAAATGGTATCGGCCGCCAAATTGAAGAAGGCGCAGGATGCCATAACAGCGATGCGGCCCTACGCCGATAAGCTTACCGAGTTATTGCAAAACCTGAGTGCAAGTTTGGACATTGATTCGGGCGGTAAGTTCTCCGATAACAGGGAATTGAAGAAGGTCTTGGTCGTGGCCATTACCTCCAATAGGGGCCTTTGCGGAGCTTTTAACACCAATATTATCAAACAGTGCGCTGTGCTCGCCAATGAAACCTATTCCGGGAAACAAGTCGAAATTATGGCTATTGGAAAAAAGGGGAACGACATTCTTGGGAAGAAATTTAAGGTGGTGGCCAACCATAGCGCCATTTATGACGAACTGAACTTTGAAAATGTCGCGATAATCGCAGAACACTTAATGGACCGTTTTTCTTCGGGCACCTACGACAGGATAGATATTGTTTACAATAAATTCAAAAATGCCGCAACGCAAATCGTGATGACGGAGCAGTTCTTGCCCATTGTCCCCCTAAAGGGGAGTGAAACCTCCGGTGCGGATTATATCTTTGAACCGACTAAGGCAGAGATCGTGGAACAACTGATCCCAAAATCGCTAAAGACCCAATTGTACAAAGGAATCCGGGATTCTTTTGCCAGTGAGCATGGGGCGCGGATGACCGCCATGCACAAGGCGACTGACAATGCCACAGAACTTCGTGATCAGTTGAAACTCACCTATAACAAGGCCCGACAAGCTGCCATTACCAATGAGATTTTGGAAATTGTGGGCGGAGCCGAAGCGCTGAACAATTAAGATAGCAGGCATTTACCTCTGTTGGCTACATCCCTTGGGTCGTATTTCCAGCTTTGGCGCCATTGAATTCCTTTTTCATCATCCGGCGGTTTGTCGGAATCAGCGGGCCACCTATTTCAACAAAACTTTGTCGTGAGCACTTTAATAGGTACTTTTAAGCTGAAATAATAGCGCTATTGAATCCGTTAAAGAAACTTTTTAAGCAGACTGCGATTTACGGTTTGGCAACGGTCTTGCCCAGAATGCTTTCCTTTTTATTATTGCCTTTGTATACCGGAGTCCTGGCTACTGCCGGCTATGGTGAAATATCGATAATCTTTGCTTGGTTTGCTATTTTTAATGTGCTGTTGGCCTATGGTATGGAGACCGCATTTTTTCGTTTCTACAATGGCAATTTCGACAAGGAAAGGGTGGTTTCCACTTCCTTGATGTCGATTCTTCTCACCACAACATTGTTTATGATCATCGCACTGACCGCCAGAAATAGTCTTTCGGAACTCAGTAATATTCCCATGCGATATATACGCTATGCCATATACATTTTAGCTTTGGATGCCCTTGTCATCGTTCCCTTCGCTTGGCTTAGGGCCAATGAAAAGCCTATTCGCTATGCGGTCATAAAAATATTGAATATGGTCGTGAACCTTGGGCTAAACCTTTTATTTTTGATTTATTTGCCCAAGGTAATGGCCGAAAATCCAGATAGTGGATATGGTTGGATGTACCGGCCCGACCATGAAATCTCGTATATCTTCATTTCAAATTTGATAGCGAGCGGCTTCACCCTGCTTTTGATGTTGCCCCAATACATCAAAAACAGCTATACTTTTGATTTGGGTCTATGGAAAAAAATGATGCGATATGCCTGGCCTGTTCTTGTCGCGGGAATAGCCTTCACCATCAATGAGGTTTTTGACAGGATCATGCTTGAAAATTTATTGCCGGAGGCGATTGCAAAAAGCGAGGTGGGTAAATATTCTGCCTGCTACAAATTGGCGCTTTTCATGACCCTTTTCGCCACGGCATTCAGGATGGGGATAGAGCCTTTCTTTTTTAGCCATGCGGGTTCTGAAAACCCGCAAAAGGCCTATGCGCAGATCACCAATTATTTTGTGGTTTTGGGGAGCGTTATTTTACTTGCGGTGGTGGTTTTTGCCGATTTTTTGAAAGTCCTTTTTATCAAGAATCCAGCCTACTGGGAGGCGATGACCGTGGTTCCGTTGATCATTCTGGCCAGTTTCTTTTTGGGAATATACCATAACCTTTCGGTTTGGTACAAGGTTACCGATAAAACCAGGTACGGAGCGTTTATTTCACTGGTCGGCGCAATAATAACAATTGGCATAAATTATTTGTTCATCCCGGTCATCGGGTACATGGCCTCGGCCATTGCCACTTTGATGGCCTATGGCGTGATGATGGTGCTTTCCTATTATTATGGAAAGTCACATTATCCCATACCCTACAATTTTAGGAAAATCATCTTTTATCTTTCAGTCTCAATTTCGTTCTCTGCTCTGTCGTTCTATATCTTTGACCGCAATTTGTACATTGGTATATTTTTGTTGTTGTTTTTCTTGGGGTTGGTATACCGATTGGAACATGAAAAATTAAGACAGGTTTTTTTAAGAAAAAGTTAATCGCCACCCCTTAGCAAAGGTCGTGCCTAACAAAATCATTAAAATTTGATCATGAAAATCAAAATCATCAATACATCTGAACATGCTCTGCCCCAGTACGAGACCTTGGCCTCTGCGGGAATGGATTTAAGGGCGAATATTTCAAAACCGGTTACCCTACATCCTTTGGGACGCGCCATTATCAATACGGGATTGCATCTTGAACTTCCCAAAGGATTGGAAGCCCAGGTTCGTCCCAGAAGTGGCTTGGCCGCTAAACGTGGCGTAACCGTGCTCAATGCCCCAGGGACCATTGACGCCGACTATAGGGGCGAAATCGGAGTGATTCTGGTGAACCTGTCAAATGAAGCCTTTACCGTCAAAAACGGAGAGCGTATAGCACAACTCGTCATCGCCAAACATGAACGGGCCGAATGGTACGAAACAAAGGATTTGACAAAAACTGAAAGAGGCAGTGGAGGATTTGGCAGTACGGGCTTGCAATAAATTAACAGGCCGGGGAAATGGATTGCCATGCTATCGTTCGCCATACCCCCCCCCTCAAATCACTTCCGATAGATACGGTGTAGGTGCAAAGCCAAAATTTCATTGGTTACCCGATCAACTTACTGCTGGTTCATGGCAGCCCATTCTTGTACTACAGGGGCATGATATTTGTGATATCATAAGAATTAGTATCGCCCTATGGTTGGGTTTAAGCGTAGCGTTTCTTGGCCAGCCAATTGATTTTTTAGTGCTAATTTTGACGCATTGGAACCTAGGCGTGCAATCCTTGGAACGATGACGTCATGCGGATCGCTAAATCAGGGGTCACAATGATCGAATAGGGGAGCGCATTTTTTTGCATGTCGCAATGAAAAGTAAAGGAATGATCGGAAAATTGAATTTATTTTTTTTGGCCATAAGTTTGTTCATCACTTTACCTACCCTTATTGGCCAAGACCTTGACCAGGAGATTCCCATGGATGGGGACGCCGAGGTTTCTTTGGAAGTCTATTCAGACGAATTTCAGGAGTTTTTTTTCGAAGCGCTCAAGCAGAAAGGGATTGAGAATTATGATAAGGCGATTGCTTTGTTGCTGGAATGCAAGAAGTTGGATCCTGCCAACTACATTGTCGACCACGAACTGGCCAAGGCTTTTTTTGAAGATAAGCAGTATCCGATAGCGGAAGACCATGCAATGGTTGCATTTCTTGCCGATCCCGCAAATATATGGTTTTTGGATACCTTAGTTGCAATTATTGAAAAACAAGGCGGTTCGGGCGATTCATTGATTGGCCTTTTGCCAAAGGGTAATTTAAAAGCGCTTGAAAACCTGGCATTTATCTATTATCAAAAAGGAGACTTTGAAAATTCCCTTCAGGCCCTGAAACAGTTGAAGCAGTCCCGATTTGCTGAAGACCTTTTGACCAAGATTAACGACTCCCTGAAGCAAAAGAAAGTGACGTTGAACGAAAAGGAAGACTTCGATCCTTCAAAGGCATCCGATGTCGAAGATCCACTGGAACGATATAAAATAAAAATAGAAATACTGATCAGCGCTAACCAAGCATTGGAGCTCGAGCGAATTTCGGCCGAGGCCTTGGAGCAGTATCCATCACAACCATTTTTGTATTACGCACATGGACTGGCTTTGAATAGATTGACAAGGCATGCCGAGGCAGTGGAGATGCTTGAAACGGGATTGGACTACCTATTGACCAATGATATTTTGGCGAACAAGATCTATAAAGAATTGGCGGATGCCTATACGGCAATGGATAATACTGTGAAGGCAAATATGTATCTTCGTATGATAAAACCTGGTTTTTAGGGTCATGGACACAATTTTCAGAAAGGGTTTACGATGGACTGGAATGTGTTTACTGACAATGTTCCTCTTTGCCTGTAAATCGACCAAAATAGCAACCGTTGGGGCACTGGATGCCGATTTGACTTCGAAAGCGGTCATTAGGGCACACTATGACAATCAACTTCGTTTTAAGACCTTGAGCGGTAAACTTAAAATTGCCTATACCGAAGGTGGGTCTACACAGACCATCTCAGTGAGTCTGCGCATGGAAAAGGACAAAGCGATATGGATAAGTGCTCCACTGGGCATCGTCAAGGCCTATATCACGCCAAATAGGGTTTCGTTTTACAACAAGCTCCAAAATGAGTATTTCGATGGTGATTTTTCGTATCTAAGCAACCTTTTGGGGGCGCCGTTGGATTTTGAACAGGTTCAAAACCTACTGCTGGGCCAGGCCATTTTCAATCTTAGGGAACAAAAATATGAAATGGAAATCACAGCAGGCAATTATGAACTGAAACCGATGAAGGTGGGCCCATTGTTCAAGATTTTACTGCAAATAGAATCACAAAACTTTAAAATGGCCTCGCAGCAATTGTCGCAACCATTGAAAAGGAGGCTTTTACAGATCAATTATTTGCAATACCAGAAAATCAATAAATGGATTATCCCCGATGAAATCGCTATTGCGACCATAGAAGGCGACCAACGCAATACCATCGATATTGAATACAGAAATATGGAATTTAATCAAAACCTGAGTTTTCCTTATAAAATACCGAATGGTTTTGACGAGATAGTTTTAGACAGGAATGATCTTTAAGTGCTCCAAAACGATATACATCGCCCTGATCTTGCTCTTTTTTGGGGTCGCATGGACTTTTGCCCAAACCGACGAACAAAAATCGTTGGAAGCCAAACGGGAAAGACTGCTGCAGGAAATCAACGATATCAATAGACTGTTGTTCGCGGAAACCAAAGAAAAGGGAAATGTCCTGGATCAAATAGAGGCTTTGGATCAGAAAATCAACGTGCGCCAAGAATTGATCAAGGTCACCAACCAACAGTCGAATCTCCTCAGCAGAAAGATCAACGCCAATATCCGGAATATATCCAAATTAAAAAGCGATCTCAATGCGTTGAAAGACGACTATGCTGCTATCATCCAAAAATCCTATCAGAACAAATCACAGGAAAGCAGATTGATGTTCTTATTGTCATCCGAAAATTTCTTCCAGGCCTTCAAACGATTGCAGTATATGAAGCAATATGCTGATTTTAGAAGGGAACAGGGGGAACAGATCGTCATTAAAACCGAAGAACTCACCCAATTGAACCTGGATCTGAATAGCCAGCGCAAGGAAAAAGAACGTCTTATTGCCCAAAACCAAAAGGCCAAAGACCAAATGATGCTGGAAATGAAGTCACAAAAAGAGCTTTTGGGGAACATTCGAAAGAATGAGAGCAAATATGCCGCTGCCGTTCAAAGCAAGAAGAGCGAAGCCAGAAAAATCGACCGCCAAATCGAGGCATTGATACGCAATGCCATAGCCGCGTCGAACAGAGAGGCCGGTAACAGCGTGAGCAGTACGAGCAAATTCGTCCTGACCCCGGAGGCTGCCATTGTCGCCAATAATTTTTCGGCGAATAAGGGCAAATTGATATGGCCGGTCGAGAAGGGCATCAAAAGCCAAGGATTTGGGGTTTATGCCGATGCGGTGTATCCCGGAATCAAGCATGAGAGCAATGGGGTGATCATTGCCACTGATCCCGGGGTCAGGGCCCGCGCGATTTTCAAGGGAGAGGTCATCGCCATAATGTCGGTACCCGGGGGGAATATGGGCGTGCAGATCAAGCACGGAAATTTTATCAGCACCTATTATAACCTATCCAATATATATGTGAAAAAAGGCGATATGGTGGAGGTGAAGACAGAGCTCGGAGAGATTTATACCAATCGGTCTAATGGGCAGACACGACTGAAGTTCTACCTCTATGAAGACACCCAGAAAATGAATCCGGAGGAATGGATCTATCAACTTTGAGCGATCAAAACCACCATACCATGAAACAAATTACTGATATTGGCGGTACTTTCCCTTTGCGCAATGGGGTCAGCATGCCTTATTTGGGCTTGGGCACCTACCAATCGGACAACGATCGTGAAGTGGTCGATGCCGTTCGGTATGCCCTCGAAATAGGCTATAGGCATATCGACACGGCTTCGATTTACGGCAATGAGGAGGGCGTGGGCCGGGGCATAGCCCAAAGTGGTATTCCGCGCAAAGACATTTTCGTTGTCAGCAAAGTCTGGAACACGGAACAAGGATTCGATAGCACCCTAAAATCGTTCGACGAAAGTTTGAAACGTCTTCATTTGGATTATTTGGATCTGTATTTGGTGCATTGGCCCGTGGTGGCAAAATATCGTGAAACTTGGCGGGCCTTAGAATTGCTTTACATGGAAAAACGGGTGCGGGCCATAGGGGTGAGTAATTTTCTGCGCCATCATCTGGAAGACCTTTTACAGGTAGGGGAAGTGGCTCCCATGGTCAATCAGATGGAATTCCATCCTTTTCTGGTGCAACAGGAACTGCTGAATTTTTGCAATGAAAATAATATACAGTATGAGGCGTGGTCCCCGTTTATGCAAGGAAAGATCTTTGGGCTGGCGCCGTTGAAACAACTTGCGGCCAAGTATGGCAAGTCGATTGCCCAAGTCACGTTACGCTGGAACCTGCAAAAGCGAGTGGTTACCATTCCCAAGTCTGCCCAAAAGAACAGAATTGCGACCAATGCGGCCATTTTCGATTTTGTTTTGTCTTCTGAAGATATGGCCTATTTAGACGGTTTGGATAGAGGGGAGCGCATCGGTGCCCACCCAGATCAGTTCGACTTTTGACAAATTCAATTGCCCATAAAGAGGGCCCGAAGCTCGGTCGCTTCACTGGGTCTCAATTTACCGGCGAGCACAAGGCTCAATTGCTTTCTCCTCAGTGCCCCGGCGAAACGTTCCTTTTCCAGATCGGATTCCGGTTCCAATGGGGGTACTTCCGTAGGTTTTCCGGTGTCATCTACCGCGACGAAGGTATAAATGGCCTCGTTGGCCTTGGATTTTTTCCCATTATATCGGTCTTCCACCCAAACATCGATATAGACTTCCATGGAAGTGTTGAAGGCACGTGAAACCTTGGCTTCTACCGTCACCACACTGCCCAGGGGCACCGCTTGGTTGAAAGCGACATGGTTCACGGAAGCGGTTACGGTGATACGGCGGCTATGGCGTCTAGCGGAAATACTCGCCGCCCTGTCCATACGGGCCAATAATTCTCCTCCAAAAAGGTTGTTCAAAGGATTGGTCTCGCTCGGGAGCACCATATCGGTCATGATTGTAAGGGATTCATGCGGCTTTTTCGGGTCCATAAAAGCTGTTTTCGGCAAAGGTATGGGTTATGGACGACGTTAAAAAAGGGAGAGCATCATTTGACCGATTTTAGCCAGGCATCACGCGATTCGGTTTGTTTGATTTCCCTTAAGACCTGAAGTGCTTTTTTGGCATCGGTAAAACTGTCATAAGCGACCATATGGAGGCCGAAGTCATTGGTGCCTATATAAGCTGCATCAAATCCTTTTTTCCTTAACTGATTTATTTTATTCTCAGCATTCTTTTTGAATTGGAAGGCTCCTGCGATAATGTAGTGCGTTTTTTGTGTCCTTTTTTTGATTTCGGGCGCCGCGGTCTCCGGTTCGGGGGCCACGGGTTCGGTACGCAGGCTCAAGGCCGATAATTCTATCGGAGTGGTATCGAAAAAAGTGGCCTCCTGGATGTGCCTGGATACCTGCTGCTGGGCCTCCTCTGCGGCCAAATGTTGATTGTAGATCCCTTGTTGATAAGTCCAATAGCCGGTTAGGCCAACCGATAAGGCCAATAAAAAGATGGCAGCATATTTGAGATATGGCCTGAAATAGGGGGCTTTTCGTTGCTCGGGAGTAAAGACAAGCGGCACTTCCGATTCCAATTCGACCACTTGCTCCTTTAATACTTCGCGGGTCACTGGGGCGGTTACAAAAGAAGACAAGCCAAAGGAAGCGGTTAAAAAGTTTACCTGTTCCGAAGGATGAAACTGGATTTTGCCCTCCTTATTGATCCATAGCTCCCCGATGTTCAAAAAGGAAATACGCTCTCCTTTCTGCAGCTTCTTTTTCCACTCCTGTACCGTCTGGTCCACCTGGTTCAACATGGTTTCGTATCCGATTTTTTCAGCATCGGCCATGTAGGAAACCAGCAGTCCGTCGTTCGACCTTAATTGTTCATTGAAGGAAACCAATTTTCTAGGAGGAAAAAGCGTATGGGTTGCCTGATGTACATAGGCCGATTTCCTTTGGGTTAAAAAGGCGCCAAAATCAGGTATAACCACGCAATTATACCGGTAAAGCAGTTCATTCAAGTATTGTTCCATTCCCATGTCGACAAATATTAAAAAAAATGTAACGGTTTAAGACCTAAGTCCTTTACTTTTTATTAACATTATATTTTCTGTATTTTGTGGATAACTTTGACCTTATATGAGATGACCATCGATGAACTGACCTCAGTCTTAAGGCTTCAGAACGTGCCCAATATAGGCGATATCACTGCGAAGAAGCTGATCGCCCATTGTGGTGGTCCGGAGGCTGTTTTTTCGGAAAAGCAACATCATCTTGAGAAAATTGAGGGCATCGGGTCCTTCATGCTCCGCGGTTTGCACGACATGCAACACCACGAAGCGGCCCAAAAGGAGATGGCTTTTATTCAAAAGCATGCGATTGAATGGTCATATTTTATGAATTCCGATTACCCGGCCTACCTCAAACACTGTGTAGACGGGCCCATCCTGCTTTTTAAAAGGGGGCATATCGATTTTGGGGCCCGCAGGATCATCAGTATCGTGGGCACCCGCAACGTGACCTCCTATGGCCTTGATTTTTGCGAGGAACTTGTGGCGCAACTGGCACCATTGAATCCGACTATCGTAAGTGGATATGCCTATGGGGTCGACATCTGTGCGCATAAAGCGGCCATTAGGAACGGTTTACAGACGATCGGCTGTCTGGCACACGGGTTGAACCAGACCTACCCGCAAAGCCATGCGAGGTTCAATCGGGATATGGAAAAAAAAGGCGGTTTTGTCACCGATTTCTGGAGTACGAGCATGCCGGATCGCGAGAATTTTTTAAGACGCAACCGGATCATTGCCGGCATATCGGCGGCTACCGTGGTCATCGAGTCGGCCGAAAAAGGGGGCAGTTTGGTCACGGCCGATATTGCCTGTAGCTACAATCGCGATGTCTTTGCGGTTCCCGGACGCTCGGGTGACAGGTACAGCATTGGCTGCAACAATCTGATAAAGCAGCAAAAGGCGCATATGCTCACCTCACCGGCGGATTTGGTCTATATGCTGGGATGGGATTTGGAATCGCCCAAATCGAAACCTGTGCAAAAGCAATTATTTGTTGAATTAGATCCTTTTGAAATGTCGATTTATGGCTTTTTACAAAAAAAAGGAAAACAGCAACTCGATTCGATTTCCTTGAAATGCGAACTTCCGGTATATAGGGTTTCGTCCACCCTTTTGAACATGGAAATGAAAGGGGTAATCAGGGCATTGCCGGGGAAATTGTATGAAGCCATCTGATTTTTTACCGACCAATGGGTCGGTAATGTATCTTTTTGGTTACTACTTGGAAAAAAAAGGGCGAATGAACGATCAAAGCTACCGTTAAATCCTATTACGAAAATGTTTGGTAAAAAAAAGGAAAAGGAATAACCGACTATCCGGTCTGTTCGACAAAAATCAATATCCTATTTTAGACCGCACCCTTTCCAACACCCCATCGGCCACTTTTTTTGCTTTTTCAGCCCCGACCGAGAGGGCTTCATCCACTTCGTCGAGATGATTCATATAATACTGGAATTGCTCACGGGCGTTCCCGAATCGGTCAAGTATCAATTCATAGAGGGCCTGTTTCGCCTGGCCATAACCATAGTTCCCTACCAAATATTGGGTTCGCATTTCCTCGACCTGCACCGGGGAAGCCAATATCTTATATAGGGCAAAGACATTATCAGATTCTGGATTCTTGGGGTCTTCCATCGGGGTGCTGTCTGTTTTGATGCCCATGATCTGTTTGCGCAATTGTTTGTCGGTCTGAAACAGATTGATCAGATTTCCTTTGCTCTTGCTCATTTTTTCACCATCGGTACCGGGAACGTACATCGTTTCCTCCTGTACCTTGGCATCGGGCATGACGAAGGTCTCGCCAAATTGGGCCTGGAAGCGTGCTGCGACGTCCCTGGTCATTTCCAAATGCTGTAATTGGTCCTTGCCCACGGGAACGATGTTGGCATCATACAACAGAATATCTGCAGCCATTAACATCGGATAGGTAAACAGGCCGGCATTGACATCATCCAATCGATCGGCCTTGTCTTTGAAGGAATGAGCAAGGGTCAGGCGCTGAAAGGGGAAAAAACAGCTGAGGTACCAGGCCAGTTCCGTTACCTGGGGCACGTCGCTTTGCCTATAGAATACGGTTTTTTCGATATCCAAACCGAATGCCAACCATGTCGCCGCGGTCGCATAGGTGTTGTGTCGAAGTTCCTTTCCGTTTTTGATTTGGGTAAGCGAATGCATGTCGGCAATGAAAAGGAACGATTGGTTCCTTGGATCGTCCGCCATTTCAATGGCAGGCATTATTGCCCCCAATATGTTGCCAAGGTGCGGGATGCCTGTACTTTGAATACCAGTTAGAATTCTTGCCATTAGCCTGTTGGATAAGGTGACAAAGGTAAAACAAATCACAAAAAGCGGGGTGAAATTGCTACATTTGATTCCATGCCTCGTTTTATTAAAAATATTGGTTATGCGCTTTACCGTATTTGGTTTTATATCCTGGTCGCGCTTCCCATTGTAGTTTTTTTCCCAATACTACTGGTTTTGACCCTGTCGGAAAAATGGTATCCGCAATTTTTCTGGATGGCCAGAAATATTTGGGCGAATATTATTCTTTACGGTATGGGATGCCCGCCCAAAACCATGTACGCCCAAAAATTGGAGCGCGGGAAGAGTTATATGTTGGTGGCCAACCATACCAGTATGCTCGACATCATGTTAATGCTTCGTGTGGGCCAAAATCCCTTTGTTTTCGTCGGTAAGAAAGAATTGGAGAAGGTTCCCTTGTTCGGGTTTTTCTTTAAAAGGGTCTGCATCATGGTCGACAGGGACAATGCCGGAAGCAGAACGGGGGTATATCGCCGTGCCCAAAAAAGAATTGGTCAAGGCATGAGTATCTGCATTTTTCCGGAAGGCGGAGTTCCGGCAGAAGATGTACTATTGGACAATTTCAAGGATGGGGCCTTCAAAATGGCTATCGACCATAAGATTCCGGTGGTGCCCATTACCTTTTACGATTGCAAAAAAAGGTTTTCTTTTACGTTTTTTAGCGGTTCACCAGGGCCGCTGCGTGCCAAGGTAAATCCTTTTTTAGAAACGGCTCATTTATCCGAAGCCAACAAAACCGGACTTCGGTACAAAGTCAGGCAAGTAATCTTGAAAGATTTGCAGGATGGGCCATCCTGATCACTTTCGATAAAAAAAGCGCCTTAACAGTCATGCTAAGGCGCTGAAGTCGCCGTTGCGCTCAACAACGGCATTACCTAACCAACTTCTATTTTAAAGGGTCAAAAGTCAAAATTTAAAACTTAGACCACTGTACACGCCCACTGAAAAAGGTTGAAATGTACCGTCTACATTCGAGAAGGTATTCAATTGGTATTTAAAAATGGGCTCTAGGTTCAATTTTACATTAGGGGAAAACTTATAATCAATGCCAAATCCGACATTGGTACTAAAATTAATCGAATTGATATTATTTGCCTCGCCCATTTCCATGGTTTGGTTACCGGAAGTCAGGGTTACGGCATTGTCGACCAGAAAAAGGGAACTGAATCCACCGATCACATGAAGGCCCACTTTGCGGTCTACCAAGGCATAATTCAGCTCCAAAGGTACTTCCAAATAACCGAACTGCTGGGACATATTGCCGTCACGGGCCGCACTTTTGGCCGACACATCCAGTGCCTTGGTTTCGGGAGCTTCACTTACCGAGACGATTCTGGTCCCCACCTTACTCTGTACAACAAGGTTTCTGGAAGTAAGGGCATAGTCGATATTGTTGATTTGACCGTTGGCCGAATTCCCAGCCGAAGAGGTAAATTCAACATCGGCGGTTCCATAACCGTAATCTACTTTGTTGATTCCCGATCTCAGACTTAGCCGATCACTGATTTCATAGGCGACGGAAAGGCCGTAACTAAGATTTGTTTCCCCGGACTTGGCATTGGGAACAAATATGGAATGAACCGGGGAACCTTCCCCGAAGGCATTAAAATAAACGGGGGCGACGTTGGGGCCTGCCGACCATTTTTTTCTTGGAATTTCCTCGATTTCCATCTGTTCTAGAGCCGCTATCTCATCATAAAGCGATTTTTTACCCACTGAATCTTTGGCCATAACCTCCAATTTCCCCTCATTTTGTTTGGGTAAATTTTCGCCATGGCCATTTTGGGCGGTCAACCTATTTTCGTCTTTTTGCGATTTTTCAATGGCATCAGGCCCCACCTGGGCTTCGGCAATCGATTCTTTCTTTGGTTCAGCCCACCTGTCCATATCACCATTGCCCGAGTTGGTCCGATCATTTTTCACCAAATCAGCGGTGATCGCAGTCTTTTTATCCGGACCGTCATTTCTTTGAACGGAAGAGATTTCTGCTCCTTCATCTCCTCCAATCAAGGGCCTTCCAATATTTTGGGTCGTTGCCTCTGTGTTAGCCTTGCGGTCCTTGGAGCTCTCGGTAACCGCTATACGATCTGGCGTTTCCACGATAGCGGGGCGCTTCTGGCCATTTTCCCCCGCTTCTGATTTTTCGAACCCGACGATTGCCTCATTTTGCGTTTCATTTTCTTTTAACATAGGAGTTTGCTGATCTTTGGGACCATCTTTTTGAGCAGGTTCTCTTTGTTCCACGTCAGTGATGATGGCGTCTACCCCACGGTTATCCGAAAATTGGATAATGGTAACAACTGCAATGGCCAATACGGCGGCTACCCCTCCAAGTTTCCACCAAAGGGGAATGATTTTCGATTTTTTTCGTTTATCCAAAGAATCTGAAATTGCC
>JBATHI010000305.1:0-6119 GCA_049666645.1 Flavobacteriaceae bacterium
AATTGTTCTTCCCGGTTTTATATTTTTCAGAGAGCAGTGATACATAGAACGCATCAAAGATCATCGGCCTGGTATCGATCAGCTTTATTTTGTGGCGCGCAAATAGGCTTGTAATGGCATCCCTTGAAAAATGCCATAGATGTCGGGGCACATCATAGGCCGCCCAATAACCGTCATAGATTCTTGCATCATAGGATTTAAAATTGGGGACGGCTACGATCAGGGTTCCTTTTGATTCTAGAAGCGATGCCAAAAGTTTGATTTGGGTTTCAATATCACGCATATGTTCCAGCACATGCCATAGGGTTATGATCTGGAATTTTTCACCGTTGGAATTTTTGAGATCTGGCAGTAGTACCATTCCTTTTGCTTCAGCCCTTCGTCTGGCTACCTCACTTGGTTCGACCCCTTCGGCCTTCCAACCCTGTTGCCTGGCCTCCAAAAGAAAATCTCCGGTACCGGCCCCTACGTCTAGAAGTGTTTTCTTCCCATTTGCACATTTACCTATCAAGCGGAGCTTACGTCTTAGGCTTATTTTTTTTGCTTGCTGGTACAATTTATCCACGAGCGATTTATTGGAATCGGTATGTGAAATATATCGGTCACTATCATAATAAGGCGCTAGATCCTCCGGTTGGGGTGACGTTCGCCAAAGGTCCATTGATTCATCGTAAACCAGCTGAAAGCGTTCCCCCGTTACGGCAAAGTCTTTAATTTTCATCTTGGGATTCTAAAAAATTCTTGTGCGAAATGTAGTCGTCTTTCAAACTGGTAAGATAATTTAAAACCAACGGTCTGGAAAGAGAGGTCGAGGACAGACAATCTTTTTCAAAATCATTGTAAACTTCAATGGCGACAAACCAATTGCCTTTTCTATTTACCACTTCCCAATCATCCGACAGAATGGGTTCTTCCCAACCCAGTGCGCCTCCCACAAAAAGGTCGAACATTGCAGGGAATAAATTCAGGGATTTGTCCGTGATTTCCACCTCGTAAAATGAAAAGAAAAATTGAGTCCCTTCCAGCATAAACGGAACATCCTCATAAACGTTTTGATGGTTCAAGTCATACTTCACATCCACATAATTATAAAATGCGTCGGCCTCTTTGGTGTCCTTAAAAATATACATCTCTCGTTGCGGCAATTTACGGTTAAATTTTTTTCCTCGCGTTACCCTGTAGTCTGCAATTTCAGGGGCGGTTCTCAGAGGAATACATGAACCTGCCACTTGCAACAGGAATAAGAAAGCAAGAACACTGCGCATTGGAGCATTATTTAATGATGGCAACCCTGCTAATTAAAAAATCATTCAGATTCGAAGTTTATCATCCCCGCCAAGTCCATTGCAGTATACAAGTTAGGGCCTCAACATGCTTCACTTGTTCCACATTCAATCGCAACGCATTATGGCCGTCGAATGAATTGTTCCACGTGGAACTTCTTGCCACTATCGCCCCAAATATACCAATAAAACACTGATGTCTGATGGGTTTACACCGCTTACCCGAGCAGCCTGTGCGATGGTCACGGGACGGATGGCATTCAATTTCTCCCTCGCCTCAAAAGAGAGGGATTTTAATTTTGAATAATCGAAATCCATAGGGATTTTGACATTCTCAAGCCGTTGCAGTTTATCAGCATTGTTCTTTTCCTTCTCAATATAGCCGGAGTATTTCACCTGGATTTCAGCCTGTTCCATCACTTCCCTGCCCATGCCATTTTCGGCCACAAAATCTGAAACCGTTTCCAGTTGTAGCATATGGTCCATGGTTACCTTAGGGCGTGAAAACAACTTGAACATCTTGTCTGACTGCCGTACCAAGGCAGAGTCGACCTCCTCCAAAATTGGATTGATGTCATCCGGCAGCACACTGGTTTCCCTGAAAAAATTCACCAAGGAATCGGACTTTTTCATTTTATCCTCCATTCTTCTCAAACGATCATCCTTTGCGAGACCCAATTCAAACCCCTTGGGTGTCAACCGAAGATCGGCGTTATCCTGCCTTAATAAAGTGCGGTATTCTGCCCTGGAAGTAAACATTCTATATGGTTCCTCAGTCCCTTTTGTTATCAGGTCATCGATCAACACACCGATATAGGCCTGGTCTCTTTGCAGCACAAAAGGTTCTTGTTCCCGAATTTTTAAATGCGCATTAATTCCGGCCATCAAGCCTTGCGAAGCTGCTTCCTCGTAGCCAGTTGTGCCATTGATCTGTCCTGCAAAATAAAGATTTTCGATCAACTTTGTCTCTAAGGTATGTTTTAACTGGGTAGGTGGAAAATAATCATATTCAATGGCATAGCCCGGTCTAAAAAATTTGACCTTTTCGAATCCCTTTACCGATCGCAATGCCTTGAACTGGACCTCTTCAGGTAATGAGGTAGAAAAACCGTTGACATAAACCTCTACGGTATTCCATCCTTCAGGTTCTACGAACAACTGATGACTGTCTTTATCGGCAAATCGATTGATCTTATCTTCAATGGAGGGACAATAACGTGGCCCAATACTTTGTATGCTTCCATTGAACATAGGGGAGCGGTCAAAACCTTCCCGCAACAAATCGTGTACCACGCTGCTGGTATGGGTCATATGGCAATCCCTTTGCACCTTGAGCGCTTGGGTACTATCGGAATAAGAGAACTTTTCAGGAAACTCATCGCCGGGCTGGGGCACCATCACCGAATAATCCAAAGATCTCCCATCTACCCTAGGCGGCGTTCCCGTTTTCATTCTACCGCTTTCAAAACCAATGGAGACCAGCTGCTCCGTAATTCCCGTCGATGCCTTTTCACCTGACCTTCCGCCACCCAACTGCCTTTCCCCAATATGTATAAGTCCGTTCAAAAAAGTGCCATTGGTCAAAACAACCGATTTTGCCCTGATCGCAACGCCCAAAGATGTGCGCACACCAACCGCCTTACCATTCTCTAGGAGTATGCCCGAAACCATTTCCTGATAAAAATCAACATTTGGTGTATTCTCCAAGGCCAAACGCCATTCCTCGGCAAACCGCATCCTATCGTTCTGAGCGCGAGGGCTCCACATTGCAGGACCTTTTGATTTATTGAGCATTTTGAACTGTATGGCCGACTTGTCGGTCACTATGCCACTATAGCCCCCAAGCGCGTCGATCTCCCGAACGATCTGCCCCTTAGCAATACCACCCATGGCCGGATTACAGGACATCTGCCCAATAGTCTGCAGATTCATGGTCACCAAAAGTGTCTTTGACCCCATATTGGCCGCTGCCGCCGCTGCCTCTGCACCCGCATGACCACCTCCTACTACAATTACATCATATCCTTCGTTAAACATCACTTTCTTTTTTATGCCATCTTATAATTTGGCATCCTTCAAGACCAAATATTTTGGCCACAATCCTTCAATACATTTCTAAACCTAAGGTTCCACGTGGAACAATTTCATCTTTTCCAACTCTTTCTTCCTCATGATCCCGATATCCTTTTCTGACTTGTCCCTATAGCCCATTAAATGAAGTACACCATGTGCCATTACCCTGCGCAGTTCTTCCTCGAATGTTGTGCCGAACAACTTAGCATTCTCTTTTACCCTTTCGACGGAAATAAAAACATCTCCCGCCACGGTGGGACCTTCGGAATAATCAAAACTGATGATATCGGTATATCTGTCATGATTCAAATATTTCTTGTTGAGCTCCAATAAATAGTCATCAGCGCAAAAAATAAAGCTCAAGTTTCCCGCCTCATAACTTTCCGAAACGCAAATACCCAACACCCAATTTCTATATTCCTGATTCTGATCAATCTTAAAATCAATCTCATAATAAAACTCAATCATTGCTTTTGAAATACTCCTTTACCTTAAGCTGGAAATTTTGCCGCAAAGGTAATGCTTGTCTTTGTAAAATTTCCACTTCATTGCGATAATTCTCTAATAACAAGGGTTTTGTGGTTATAGGATTCTGAAAGGCATTCCGATTGGTATTACTTTCACGTTCAGGCTTTTTACCCTGCTTCATTGCGGCATTCTCCAATTTCAACAATTCGTAACGAATGGTATTTATTTTAGACAATCCTCTGTTGGTAATGCCATTCTCCAAGAGTTCATTCTCAAAATCTTCCATCTGGCGCAATATTTTTTCACCAAGTTTTCGATCATCGTTGTTGATCATATCCTGAAGCTGGTCTTCCAATTCCTGCCTAAGTTGTTGCTGCTGTTTATAAATCTCAAATATTTCACGTAATTCGGCCTCATTAGGTTGTTCCTGGCCTTGACTCCCATTCCCCTCACCCTTGCCATCGCTTCCGTTAGGACCGTTCTTACCATTGCCTTGGGTCCCGTTTTCACCTCCTTCGCCTTCCTTTCCTTGCTCACCATCATCGCCTTCACCTTGGGCCTGACCCTTGCCTTTTTGCGCTTCCCCTTGGCCATTTTCCTGTTTGCCCTTTCCAGACTGTCCCATGCCCTCCATCTTTTCCTTAAGTTCTCCCTGCGCCTTGATGATGTCCGGGAGTTGAAACCCTTCCTGGCTTTCTCCTGAACCCTGTCCCATTCTCATGCTTTGTTGCATGTTATCGAGCAGATTCGCAAGAAAATCGGCCAGACTGTTGGAGGCGTTCAACACATACTTCTGATAAGATACCCCTTGGTATAACTGATTGTCAGCAATACTTTCCAGTGATTTATCGATATTGTAATATACTTCCGTTATTTGCTCATTTACAAATTCGGACACTTCCGCTTGTCGTAACGAAAGCGCAAACAGACTGTCATCGACATAGCCAAACAATTCCCTTAGTTCCTTTTGTTCCCTAACCCTTCCTGAAAATTGGGGAGCATCAGGGTCCGATTCTTCCAAACTTTCAAAGAGCGATTCTTGTTTGAAAGAAAAAGTGATCAAATTATCCAAAATCTGCCTAAGCATCTCCGCGTCTTCCTCAGTTGACGAACCGCCCTCTCCTCCCGAAGCTGACGTTCCCAGTGCCTCCGACATCTCCTTCATTTTCTGTGCAGCGGATTTCTGCTTTTTTGAAACCAGTTCCTTAGCTTTTTCATATTCCTTAGATTCCGAGTCTTCATTACCACCTACGGCTCGCTCCATTTGAGTAAGCGCCTCCTTTTGGTCGGCTTTAACGGATTCCGTCTTTTCCTCATCTATATCGAGCGCTAAGGGCTTCTTCAAGTCTTGATTGTCTTTGCTGAGCTCTTCAAGCTCCTCAGCCATTTCCTTGAACACCTCATTCAATCTTTCTTGTTCCCTTAAAGTGGAATCCTTGTCGATGGACTGTTCTGTCATAACTTCCTGCTCCAATGCCATCCGCTCCAAATCTTTTGACAGTTGCGCAGCCTTTTCCGTCACATAATACCGTTTGGTCAATTCCAGCAACTGTTCCAAACTTCGCTGATTATTTTGTTGCTGCTTTCCCAATTCTTCAAGACGCTTGGCCAAATCTTCCTTGGTAATCTTATCCGCAACCTTATTGAGCTCCTCCAATAGTCTTTCATTCTTTCTGGCTTCCATTTCCTGCCTTTCCAATCGTTCCCTTAGCAATTGGTTCAGTTTGTCATCCTCATCGTTCTTCTCCAGGTTCTCGCGCAGTTCCTTACTGAACTTCTGCATCAATCCTTCCTGTTGTTGTTGCTTTTTTAAAAAATCCTTTATCTGTTTTTGATCATTGAACTTTAATTGGTCCTTTTCCTTCTGTCCTTGATTGATGGATTTTAAGGTTTCCTTTTGTTCTTTCAGCTTTTCGAGGGATTGGTCAATGTTCTCAATCAGCAATTGCTGTGTGGCCAATTCCTGTTCCTTCAATTGGTCCCGATTCAGCAGTGCCAGCGAAAACACCTGACTTTTGGTACTTTTACCTTTATGGATCGCATCATTGTCGGTTGCTTCGAAATAGAAACTATAATCTTGACCTTCGGTTAATTGAAGTCCGGAAGGAAAAGTATAATAAAACTGTTTGAAATTAGCATTTGGGTTCTCCAGTATAAGCGACTTTTGTGCATCAGGTTGGGCATTTGGGTAATATACCAGTTTTATACTCTTCAGTATGTAATCGTCCGTTGCTTCACCCATGTAATACCGCAACTTGGGATTCAAGGAATCCATCACTTCTTTGGCCTTAATAG
>JBATHI010000306.1:0-4698 GCA_049666645.1 Flavobacteriaceae bacterium
AATCCCCGTTTTGTTCTTGGTGGTAGCTATTTGGGCACCATTGACGTGCTCGATACCAAAACAAACCAATCGACCCAAATCATGGCAGCGCCGATACAATATTTGGGAAGGGCCGCACGTGATATGAAGTACCTTTATAACTGGAATGCTCCGATTATAGGGTCAAAGCATGAGCCAGGCACCTATTACCACTGTGCACAGTTGGTTTTGCGTACCCGCGACATGGGCGTTACCTGGGAAGAAGTCTCTCCCGATCTTACAAGAAATATGGATGATAAACAGGGCAAAGGCGGCGGCCCTTATACCGTTGAGGCGGTAGGCGCGGAAAATTACGGAACCATTGCCTACATGATCGAGTCGCCCCATGAAAAAGGCGTTTTCTATACGGGCAGCGACGACGGACTGGTGCACATCACAAAAGATGGCGGTGCTAGTTGGCAGAATATCACGCCAAAAGGCCTGCAAGAATGTTTGATCAATGCGATCGAGGTTTCACCACAGGATGCCGCTACCGTATACATTGCGACCACCCGCTATAAGTTCAATGATTACACCCCGGGCCTCTTTAAGTCTACTGACTATGGTAAAACCTGGACCGATATCAGCACCGGAATTCCCTATGGTTCCTTTACCCGCGTGGTCAGGGAAGACCCTGCCAAAAAAGATTTGCTTTATTCCGGTACCGAAAAGGGAATTTTCGTTTCCTTTACGGGAGGAAAGTCGTGGGAACCATTGCAGTTGAACCTGCCGACGGCGCCCATCACCGACCTAAAAATACATCAGGGCGATTTGATCGTCGCAACCTCGGGAAGATCGTTCTGGGTCTTGGACGACCTTAACCTCTTATCACAATATTCCCCGACCATAAAGGGCGCCAAAATTTATCATCCCGAAAAGGCACTCAACGGCAGTTGGGGCAGTCCGTTGAGCGGCAATGATGAAAATTTTAAGGGCACCGCTCCGTTTGAGGGGGTTAATCCCGCCAATGGCATGGTCATTTATTATGAACTGGAAAAGGAAATGGATTCCACTGAGCTCACGCTCGAAATACTGGATGCACAGGGCCGGTCGGTGCGCCTTTTTAGCTCGGAGAAAGACAAGACCTACAAACCCCATAACGGTGGTGGCCCGCCGCCAGCACCGGTCCTTTCCAGGCAACCCGGTCTCAACCGATTTGTTTGGGACATGAACCACAATATCATGGCAGGTATTCCAGGGGTATATATGGAAGCCAGCTTTAGAGGACACCGCGCCTCTCCGGGACAATATACCTTGCGTTTAAAATATAAAGGCCAGACCATGGAAACCCAAGGAGACATTATGGAAACACCTGGGTTCGACATCCCAAAAGAACAATATGGGGAATACGATGCCTTGATGTCTGACATGGAAGCCAAGGTGACCGCCATGCACCAGAAAGTAAACCGCCTTTACGCAGCCCAAACGCAATTGGCCGCATTGTTGCCCTCCCTGAACGATCGAGCATTGAAGGCTGAAGGGGAAGACCTGTTAAAAAGGATGAAGGTATGGGACGAGGATATGGTGCAGCGCAAATCCCAGGCCTACGATGATGTAGAAAACTTTCCCAATAAATTTACCGCGGAATACCTGTTTTTGATCAACGCGACCAATAGTAGCATCCCACGTGTGAACCAAGCTTCAAAAGACCGAAAGGCTGAGTTGGATGTACAATGGAAAGCGTTGGAGGCCAGGGCCGATGGCTTTATAGATGTAGCATTGCCAGAATACAACAAAAAACTTTGGGCCGTTGGAATAGGTGCCGTTAGGGCGAAGGAATAAGCATTTCCGCGTTCCTTTACCCGTGAAAGGGCATAGAGCCGCTTTTTCGGACGTCGTGGATGGGGATAAATCCGGTAGCGTAAAAATTTGTTGTTATGGAATGAGGAACGTCCAGACTAACTATTATTTGGAAATAATGCTCAAAGTTGGGGCTTTAGTAATATCGAATTGAAGAGGGGCGTTCTTTTCAAAGTCCGATTACATTTGTTATATTTCAATGACCGATTATTACAACTATATCAAAGCATTGCACCTGATTTTCGTCATCACCTGGTTCGCCGGGCTGTTCTATATTCCCCGCCTTTTCATCTATCAAATCGAGGCGAGCGGGAAAACTTCCCCCGAACGGGAGATCCTTACCCATCAATTAAAATTGATGACCAAGCGCCTTTGGCATATCATTACCTGGCCTTCCGCCATCCTCGCAACCCTTTTTGCCGTGTGGCTTCTGGTGCTTATGCCTGGGTGGCTGCAACAGCCCTGGATGCATGTAAAACTTGGATTTGTGGTACTGCTCATCGCCTATCATTTAAAAAACCATCAGATTTACCGACAATTACAACGCGATGAAGTGCGCTACACGTCAAAATTCATGCGCCTATGGAACGAAGGGGCCACCCTGATCCTTTTTGCGGTTGTATTTTTAGTGGTATTCAAGACCACTTTCAATTGGGTCTTCGGTATTGTTGGGCTTGTGGTCCTTGCCTTTTTGCTGATGTTGGGCATACGCCTTTACAAAACGATCCGGGAAAATGATCCGGAAGCATAGGGTTCTCTATACGGATGCTTTGATCTATACCAGCTGAATGCCATGGTTGCAACAGCACCCCCAAATCCTTGCCTTTCCAATTTCCTAAAAGCATTGGATCAAAGTCCTCTTTCCTTATGGATGGTCTCATAGGCACGCTGCACTTCCTTGAATTTTTCTTCAGCCCCCTTTTTTATGGCCTCATTCTCCGTGACCACCCTGTCGGGATGGTATTTTTTTGCCATGGTTCGATAGGCCTTTTTCAGTTCTTCATTGCTGGCCGATTTATCGATTTCCAATATTTTGTAGGCATTGTCGGCAGCTTTGATGAACATGGCCTTGATACTCTCGAAATCACGGATCGCCACTCTAAGAAAACCCGCAATTTCCCTGATCTTATTGATTTCCGCTGCGCTTACCGACCCTTCGGCCCGGGCTATGCCGAACAAGAAATGAAGCAACTGCAACCGCACCTCATATCGGGTTCGTTGATATAGAAAAGTACAAATCCGCTCGGCGGAAATCTCCCTTTTTTTATTGATCTCATTGAATGTCCTAAAAATTGCATTGGCCTTCTCCTTGCCATAGGCTCCCACAAAGTATTGCCTTACATAGTCCATTTCGCTTTGGCTCACCGAACCGTCGGCCTTGATGACGATCGAACAGAGGGAGAGCAGGTTGAGTTCAAAATCCGCAGGCGAAACGCTTTGGCGGGTCATATCCCTGAAAATGGTTTTGGCACCCCCTCCACTACTATTGAGGTTATCGATAAAGCTGCCCACCAAGAAACCCAATATCGCTCCGGGAAAACGGAACAAATAATAACCCAACAATGCGGTAATCCATTTGACCATGGCTTGGATAAATTTTTGGCAAAGATAGGATTTTGGGCTTAAAATGGGCTGTTAGAACAGATCCCTCCAAAAAAACATAATAAGGATCAATTTGTGTTGTGGGAAGATGCGCCATGAATTTGGAAATAGCCCTTTTCCATAGGCAATATGCCGATATTACCTATTTCTTTCCGCTATTGGGTCAGGTCGTTTCAAAAAATACGACAAAAACAGTATCTTTGTAACCTAAAATAAAAACAGACTATGTATCCTGCAGAATTGGTTAAACCGATGAGAGATGACCTGGCCAGGGCCGGGTTCGAAGAACTATATACGGCCGAGGCGGTCGAAAAGGCGATCAACCAGAAGGGAACCACCTTGGTGGTGGTGAATTCTGTTTGTGGTTGTGCAGCGGCCAACGCAAGGCCAGCCGCCAAAATGAGCCTGCAAAACAACAAAAAACCAGACCATATCGTAACGGTATTTGCCGGGGTTGACACTGAGGCCGTTGATGCCGCAAGGAACATGATGGTTCCCTTTCCCCCTTCATCGCCAAGCATGGCATTGTTTAAAAATGGGGAGTTGGTGCATATGATCGAACGTCATCATATTGAGGGAAGGCCCGCTGAAATGATTGCGGACAACCTGAAGCAAGCTTATGAGGAGTTCTGCCAATAGAGCAGCTATTTTTTTAAAGTATGGAAAAACCGTTCCTTTTGAGACGGTTTTTTAATTTTGCAACATGCGGAAACTATTGGCCTATCCTTTGACGATCATTTATTTTCTCTTTTTCGGACTTTGCCTGCTATTGTTCCATCCGGTGCAATGGGTCTGCCTAAACTTTTTCGGTTATAATGCACACAGGGCCAGTGTTGCCCTACTCAATTTATGCCTCCTCCGATGTACGCATATCTTGGGTACGACGTATTCGTTCAACAACCCCTATGCGCTCCCGATAGATCGGCCCCTGATCATTGTGGCCAACCACCAGAGCATGAACGACATTCCCCCTTTGATATGGTATTTGAGAAAGCACCATCCAAAATTCGTAAGCAAAAAGGAATTGGGCAAAGGCATACCGAGTGTATCCTATAACCTGCGACATGGAGGCTCGGTTTTGATCGACCGTAACGATAGCAAACAGGCGATAATGGAAATCGGCAAACTGGGAAAATACATAGCATCCAACCATCGAAGTGCCGTGATATTTCCGGAAGGTACCCGAAGCAGGACCGGACACCCCAAATCTTTTAAGACCCTTGGGTTGAAATTGTTGATGAAAAATGCCCCCTCGGCACTCATCGTGCCCATCAGCAT
>JBATHI010000307.1:0-3008 GCA_049666645.1 Flavobacteriaceae bacterium
GGCCTCGATCGTGCTCACCGGGCTCACCCTGTTTATCCTTTCGATTTTTGTCAACCACCCTGAAGTGTCGATGGCCATTGGTGTTTCCCAGCCCAGTTTTCATGCGGCCCTGATTGGTTTCGGGATCCTCTATTCCCCCATATCCGAAATCACTGGACTGGTCATGAACCATTTCTCGAGAAAGTTTGAGTACCAGGCCGATGACTACGCAAAAAAGACCTATGCTGCCCTACCCCTGATCAGCTCGCTCAAGAAGCTCTCCAAAAACAATTTGAGCAACCTTACCCCCCATCCTGCCTATGTTTTCATGCACTATTCCCATCCACCCTTGATCGCAAGGATCAGGAATTTAAAGGCATAGTTTTTGTTGTATAGTCATATAGATTATGCTACTTTTATTTTAGGATGACACAAGCCGCACTCGAAATAGAGAACAAGGAAATAGCGAAGCAATATAAAGAACTGCTGCGCATCAGTTACCAGACCTTATCGGTGGAGGACAAAAAACTGATCCGCTCGGCTTTTGAGGTTGCTCTGGATGCACATAAAGACCAGCGGAGGAAATCGGGCGAGGCCTATATTTTTCATCCCATAGCGGTGGCCAAGATCGTTGCCTCCGAAATAGGCCTGGATGCCGTATCGATCGCTTCCGCCCTGTTGCACGACGTGGTCGAGGATACCGACTATACCCTCGACGATATCGAACGCATGTTCGGGGAAACCGTGGCGAGGATTGTGGACGGACTTACCAAGATCGCTCATCTTAAAAAAGACATGAACATCTCCCAACAAGCGGAGAACTTCAGAAAGATGTTGCTCACCCTGCACGATGATGTCCGGGTAATCATCATCAAAATTGCCGACCGCTACCATAACATGCTCACCATGGATGCCATGCCCGAGGACAAACAAGTTCAGATGGCATCGGAAACTTTGTACATCTATGCCCCCCTGGCCCACAGAATAGGGCTTTATAATATCAAGACCGAGCTGGAAGACCTCAGTTTGAAATATACCGAACCAGAGGTTTACGCCGATATTCAGGGCAAAATAGAAGAATCGAAGGAAGAACAGCAAGCCTATATCGATGCCTTTAAGAAGGTCATCGAAAATTCTTTGGACGAGGAAAAACTCAACTATGTCATCAAGGGCAGGATGAAGTCGATCTTTTCGATGCGGAGAAAAATGAAGGCCCAGAATGTCACCTTTGATGAAATTTATGACAAATTCGCCATCCGGATCATCTATAAATCGGACAAACAAAACGAGAAATTTTTGGCCTGGAAGATCTATTCGATTGTCACGGATCATTTTACACCCAACCCGGTGCGATTGCGCGATTGGATCTCCTCGCCGAAATCGACGGGCTATGAAGCCTTGCACATCACCGTCATGGGGCCAAAAGGGAAATGGGTGGAGGTGCAGATACGCAGTGAGCGCATGCACGAAATTGCGGAAAAAGGCTATGCCGCACACTTTAAGTACAAGCACGGCGAACAGAAAGAACAGGGCATTGAGATCTGGCTCAATAGGTTGCAGGAAGCCTTGGAGAATGCCACGACCAATGCGGTCGATTTTGTGGAGGAATTCAAACTCAACCTATATGCCAAGGAAATTTTCGTGTTCACCCCAAAAGGAGAATTGAAATCTTTGCCCAAAGGGGCCACTCCCTTGGATTTTGCCTTCAACATCCATACCGAGGTGGGCATACGCACCCGGGGCGCCAAAGTAAACGGCAAATTGGTACCGCTGAGCACTACCTTGAACAGCGGCGATCAAGTGGAAATCATCACTTCCGATCAGGCAAAACCCAACCAGAACTGGTTGGATTATGCCACTACGGCCAGGGCGCGCTCCAAAATCAAATCCTCCCTGCGGGAAGAGCAGAAGGCAGTGGCCATCGAGGGCAAGGAAATCTTGAGGAGAAAGCTCAAGTCGCAAAAAATCAACCTGAACGAAGATACCATCAACAAGATGGTGGTCTTCTTCAAACTCAAGACCAGTCTTGATCTATTCTATAGGGTTGGTATCGGGTCGATCGATAACCAAAAGATCAAGGATTTTGCCTCTTCCTATAGCAATGCCTTTATCAGCTTCTTTAAAAATAAAATCAGGAAAACGCCTGTTCCCGAGGACATCGACAAAGATGAAATCACCACCAAATACGACATGTTGGTATTTGGTAAGGAGGAGGAAAAACTCGAGTACAAGTTATCGCAATGCTGCAATCCGATACCGGGGGACGATGTTTTCGGTTTCGTGAGCGTTACCGAAGGCATCAAGGTGCATTCGAAAAACTGTCCGAATGCGATCTCCTTGCAGAGCAATTATGCCTACCGCATCATCAGTGCCAAGTGGATCGATTCGTCCCAAAAAGAATTCCAATCCGAGATCAAACTCACGGGCATCGATAACCTGGGCCTTGTCAGCGAAATCACCGAAGTAATTTCCGATAACATGCATGTGAACATGCGCAATCTGAACTTTAGTACCGACGGTGGCACCTTTACGGGAAGGATAACCGTGGTGGTCAAAAACAACAGTATCCTCAAAAAATTGATCAGCAACCTGAAGCAAATCGATGGCATCGATAAAGTGACCCGCATTTAGATCGGTTTGGAATTGGAATGAAAATTTAACTGTACATTTGCGAATTGATGCAGGGAAAACCACGTATGGCACTCAACAAAAATCAGGAAATAGTCAAGAACGTATTCACCGCTTTTTTGGAGGATAACGGGCATCGAAAAACGCCAGAGCGTTACGCCATTCTACAAGAAATCTATGATAGCGAGGAGCATTTCGACATCGAATCGCTCTACATCAACATGAAGAATAAAAACTATAGGGTGAGCCGGGCCACGCTGTACAATACCATTGAACTGCTGTTGGAGTGCAAATTGGTGCGCAAGCACCAATTCGGCAAAAATCAGGCACAATATGAGAAATCCTATTTCGACAGACAGCACGACCATGTGATTCTTACCGATACCGGAGAAGTGATGGAA
>JBATHI010000308.1:0-1766 GCA_049666645.1 Flavobacteriaceae bacterium
GCGTGGAAGCCACGATTTTTTCGGGCTGGGCCTATCATTATCTTGAAAATACCTTCAAAGATGAATTGGGGGAAGAACTATTCGGCCAATTTATGAACACCCATTTTCTGAAGCGGTTGATTGCCCCAATGGCCCATACCCCTGGTTCGGTATGGTGGGATGATGTCAGTACCCCTGAGAAAAAAGAGACCGAACAAGATATCGTTATGTTGGCTTTCAAACAAACATTGACCGATTTGGAAGCGGCATTCGGGCCCGATCCGGAAAGTTGGACATGGAACAAAGTACACACCTTGGAACATGGCCATCCAATCGGGCAGGTAAAGGCGCTACGGTCATTTTTCAATGTAGGTCCGTTTCCCGTGGAAGGCAGTAGGGAGGTCATCAACAATATGAATTTCGGATATGATGGCAGCCTCGAATATAAGGTAGGTTCCGGTCCTTCAACCAGACGTATCATTGACTTCTCGGACGTGGAAAACGGTATGAGCATACTGCCCACGGGGCAATCGGGCAACCCTTTCAGTAAGCACTATGAAGACCAGGCCGAGATGTACGTTCAGGGCAAGTTCCGGAAAATGATGTTGAACCAAAAAGAGATAGAGGAAACCGCCGAATCGGTACTAACTTTTAAATCCACAAAAGATTGATATACAAATGTTTAAATGTTTTCATTTGAACTTTAAATACTCTTTTCCATAAGGTATTTCAATTGGGTTGTTTCTCCTAAGGCAGACTACGGTGACCAAGCTGCAAGGTTCGTGCGGCAGTTCTTTATAACTTCCATTGCTTACGAATAAGATTCCTACCTTATGCTTACCAAAGTTTATGGAAGTGCCGTATTCGGGGTAGAGGCCACCACCATTACCGTGGAAGTGAACGTTGACCTCGGGATCGGCTACCATTTGGTGGGCTTGCCCGATAATGCCATCAAGGAAAGCAACTACCGCATCGCCGCCGCACTATCGAACAACGGTTATCGGATTCCGGGAAAGAAAATTACCCTAAACCTGGCACCGGCCGATCTCAGAAAAGAAGGTTCTGCTTATGATCTTACCCTGGCGATGGGCATCCTTACCGCTTCAGGGCAGATCAAAGCGGAGCGCTTGGCGGAATACATCATTATGGGAGAACTGTCGTTGGATGGAGGCCTACAGCCTATTAAAGGGGCCTTGCCCATTGCGATCAAGGCGGCACAAGAAGGTTTCCAAGGTTTTATCCTTCCCAAAGAAAATGCCAAGGAAGCGGCTATAGTAGCCGGACTCACGGTGTACGGCGTGGAGCGGCTTTCGGACGTGACCTCTTTTTTCGACAAGGGCGAAGCTCTGGATCCAACCATTGTCGACATTGAAGCGGAGTTCTACAAAAACCTCGATTTTCCGGAATTTGATTTTTCCGATGTCAAAGGGCAGGAAAGTACCAAGCGTTGTATGGAGATTGCCGCTGCGGGCGGACATAATATCATCTTGATCGGTCCGCCCGGGGCGGGCAAGACCATGTTGGCCAAGCGATTGCCTTCGATATTGCCCCCGATGACCTTGCAGGAAGCGCTCGAAACCACCAAGATCCATAGTGTGGTCGGGAAGATCAAGAATATGGGGCTGATGAGCCAACGTCCCTTTCGGAGCCCGCACCATACCATTAGCGACGTGGCTTTGGTGGGAGGGGGCACCTATCCCCAGCCCGGGGAGATATCCCTCTCGCATAACGGCGTGTTGTTCTTGGATGAACTACCCGAATTCAAAAGGGGGGTGCTGGAAGTGATG
>JBATHI010000309.1:0-3028 GCA_049666645.1 Flavobacteriaceae bacterium
TCAATTGCCCGATAAAGAAGGTCAAATGTACCATGTTGGGGTAGACGATCTTTACTTGATTCCTACCGCCGAGGTGCCCGTTACCAATTTACTCCGCGATGTGATCTTGGAGGAGGCCGACTTCCCATTGTGCTATACGGCCTATACCCCTTGTTTTAGAAGGGAAGCGGGCAGCTATGGCGCACATGTTCGCGGCCTGAACCGCCTGCATCAGTTCGATAAGGTCGAGATCGTTAGGATTGAACATCCCGAAAGGTCCTATGAAGCCCTCGATGGCATGGTAGAACATATCAAGGAAATCCTCAGGGAATTGGAGCTTCCCTTTCGCATTTTAAGGCTCTGTGGAGGAGATTTGGGCTTTACCTCCGCTCTTACCTATGATTTTGAAGTTTTTTCCGCCGCACAAGATCGTTGGCTGGAAATCAGTTCCGTCTCCAATTTTGAGTCTTTCCAAGCCAATCGTCTGAAATTGCGTTATAAGGATGCCCAAGGCAAAAGCCAGCTGGCGCACACCCTCAACGGGAGTTCCCTTGCACTTCCCAGGGTATTGGCCGGGATTTTGGAAAACTACCAACGGGCAGACCACATCAAAGTACCAAAAGTTTTGGTCCCGTATTGCGGTTTCGATGCCATTGGTTAGGCCGTTTGGAAAACCTTAACACCCGTTGGCCACTTTCTGTTTATCTTTGTTAAAAAAGTGCACTTGAGGCTATTTTCGATCTTTTTGGTATTGCTTGTTCCTTTTTTTGCTTTCGGCCAGGAAGACTTTTTGGCCAAACAGTATTTCAACGATGGGGAATATGAGAAAGCAGTGGTTTTCTATGAAAGACTGGTACAGGACAATCCCCGACGTACCGATTATGGCGAAGGGCTGATCGCATGCTACCAGCAACTGGAACGCTATGCGGATGCCGAACAGTATCTTTTAAGGGAATTGGACCAAAAAACGGCCTATCCCACTTTCTATGTGGAGCTCGGTTACAACTACATGCTCCAGAACGAGCTGGAAAAAGCTGAAGTACAATACCTCAAGGCCCTATCGAAAATCGATGAAAATTCGAACTTTGGCTACGGCGTGGGCCTTCGATTCCAAAAATATGCCCTGCTAGACTATGCCCTGAAGGCCTATTCAAGGGCGATGGCACTCAATCCCAAATTGGATTATAAATACCAAATGGCCCGTATTTATGGGGAACAGGGCGACATAGAAAGAATGTATTCCTCCTACCTCGATCTTATTCTGGAGGGGAGGACCTCCAAATCGAATGTGCTGAGGAACATCGACGAATTCATTACCGAAGATCCGGTGAACGAAAACAACATTAAATTCAAAAAGATCCTTTTGAGCAATTCACAGTCCAACCCAGACATCCTATGGAACGAGCTCCTGAGTTGGCTTTTTGTGCAGCAAAAGCAATATGACAGTGCCTTCAGACAAGAAAAGGCCATATATAAGAGACTTGACGGAGCCACCATTCAACGCTTGGAAGGCCTGGGCGACCTGGCGCTGAAGGACAAGGACCTTGAGGTGGCCAAAGCTATTTTTGAATATATCGTGGAAAATACCGATGACGGGGTCACCAAATTAAATGCCCAGTTAAATCTCTTGGACCTTCACCTTTTGAACGCCCAAGACAATCAGCTCATCGCCATTCAAAAAGAATTCGAAATTCTGATGGCCATTTATGGGTATAATACCCAAACCCTGCAACTTCAGGTGGCCTATGCCAATTTTTTGACCTTTAGAAAAGAAAGCCCTGGGCCCGGCATCGATATTCTCAAAAAAAGTTTGGACCTGCCCCTCAACCAACGCGGAACCGCGTTCATTAAATTGGCGCTGGGAGACATCTTGGTATTCGACAAAAAGTTCAATGAGGCATTGATATACTATTCACAGGTACAGAAAAGCCTAAAAAACGATGTTCTGGGACAGGATGCACGATTCAAAGTGGCACAGACGAGCTTTTACAAAGGCGATTTTGATTGGGCACTCACGCAATTAAAAGTGCTCAGGGGATCTACCTCCCAATTGATGGCCAATGATGCCATGCAATTGAGTTTGTTGATCTCTGACAATTCATTGGAAGACTCTACCCAGACCGCTTTGAAAAAATACGCCCAAGCCGATCTTTTGGGCTACCAAAAAAAGACAAAGGATGCCATTGCAGTCTTGGATGACATTCTACTGCGGCACAAAGGGGAAAAAATAGAGGATGAGGCCCTGCTCAAACAGGCACAACTTCTGGAATCGATTGCGGATTACGAAACGGCCGAGTTCAATTACCTGAAGATCTTAACGTTTTATGGCGATGGGATCTTGGCCGATGACGCCCATTTCGCTTTGGCGGAACTCTACCGGAATGTGCTCGACCAACCTGCAAAGGCAAAAGAACAATATGAGAAAATCATCTATAATTTTCAGGACAGTTATTACTTTCCGCAAGCGCGTAAAAATTTTAGATCGCTTCGGGGCGATTCAATCAATTGAACCGGAGGGCGACCAAAAATCATTCACCGATCTATAATGCCTGATGACCCATATGTACATCTACAATGTCACCACCAATATCGAAGACTCCGTTCATGAGCAATGGCTCCAATGGATGCAGGAAACCCACATTCCGGATGTGCTGGCGACCGGGAAGTTCCTCAATGCAAAAATGTGCAGGGTATTGGTCGAAGAGGAAATGGGCGGTACCACCTATTCGGTTCAGTTTACGACCCCCGATAAAGCGACCTTGCAAAAATATTATCAAGAGGATGCGCCCAGATTACGGGCCGATGTTTTGAAAAGATTCGCCAACAAATTTGTTTCCTTCCGCACCGAGATGGAAATTATCAGTGAACAATGAAAACAAAAGGGAAATCACAAGAATTGCTGTTCACCTATGGCAGCCTGCAGTGGGCATCTATCCAGCAAGAGCTTTTCGGAAGAAAACCCAATGGTACGCCCGACCGTTTGATAGGTTTTCGACAAAAACAACAGAAATTGCAAGGACGCTACCCGATCGTATATGCTACCGGCAAT
>JBATHI010000310.1:0-3927 GCA_049666645.1 Flavobacteriaceae bacterium
GGTTTGACCGACCTGAGCAGGCGTCCCGTAACTTTTGTTTTTAACGGGGGCCCGGGATCGGCATCGGTCTGGTTGCACATGGGCCTGCTCGGTCCGGAACTTGTAAAGGTCGATTCCGAGGCCAAAAAAGACGATGGGTCGGCTCCCTATAGGTTGGTGGCGAACGCCCAAGGAATATTTGACCTGACCGACCTGGTCTTTATCGATCCCGTAGGTACCGGGTACAGCAGGGTCATCGGCAAAGGGAAGGTAGAGAACTATTGGGGCCTTGTCGAGGATGCTACTTCCATCGCACAGTTCATGCGACAGTGGATCACCGACAACAACCGTTGGATGTCACCGAAATTTATCGCCGGGGAAAGTTTCGGTACCACGAGGGCCGTGGCGGTGGCCCATACGCTGGAAGAAGGGGGACAGAACATGGCCTTGAACGGACTCATCCTGATATCCCAGGCGCTGGATTACGCTGGATCGACCTCGGTGAACGACAATATTACCTCTTTCCTAACCTACCTCCCCAGTATGGCCGCCACTTCATGGTACCATGGGAAGGCGGGTCAAGGGAAGGCTTTGGAAGCCTTTGTGGAAGAAAGCCGACAATTTACCTATGATGTATACGCGCCCGCATTGTATCGAGGTAATCTCCTGGGTAAGGAAGAAAAAGGCCAGCTCGCCCAAAAACTGTCATACTTCACGGGATTGCCTGTAGCCTATATTTTACAATCGGATCTGCGGATTTTGGTGCCCCGGTTCCAAAAACAGCTTTTGGCCGATCAAGGGCTGGCCGTAGGACGTTTGGATGGCCGATTTATGGGTGATGAGATCGACAAGGTGTCTGAAGCGCCCCATTTGGGCGATGCTTCCGATTACCAGATCAGCGGCGCCTTTACCGCGGCATTGAACCACTATTATGCCTCCAAATTGAACGTGAAGATGGATCGGCCTTATATAACCTCCAACGAGGCCTTGGGCGATAAGTGGCGTTGGCGCCCGGTACCCGAAGGTAAATATTGGGAACCCACGGAGGTGAACGTGGCACGCCAATTGGGCGAGACCATGAGAAGAAACACCCAAATGAAAATCTTGGTAGCGGCCGGTTACTACGATTTGATCTGTCCCTTTTTCGATACGGAGTATACGTTTTCCAGAAATGGGATTGCCTTGGATCGGGTAAAGACCGTTTATTTCGAAGCGGGCCATATGATGTACATCCATGAACCCGATTATCTTAAGTTGATGTTGGATATCCGTGGTTTCTTGACGGAGTAAATATTGCTACGAAAACTAGGACCGGTTGCCCCAGTGTAAATCAAACAAATAATAAGGCCTAATTCATCATTGGGGAAGCAATTTCATACCAATATCCCATTTAAAAATCCATCGAATGAAAGTTAAAGTAGGTTTGGTACAGGACAGTCCGGTTTTCTTCGACAAGGAGAAGACCCTAAACAAACTGGAACAACTCACCAAAAAATATGCTGCACAAGGTTGTGAATTGATCGTATTTCCGGAATCGTACCTTCCCGGATACCCTAGGGGTTTTACTTTTGGGGCAAAGATCGGCAGCCGGACCGATGCTGGAAGAAAGCTTTATGCCGAATACCGAAACCAAAGCATTGATCTAGAAAGTGAGGAATTAAAAAGACTTGAAAAACTGGCCCATTCCGAAAGTGTTTATTTGGTCATCGGGATTACCGAAAGGCAGCACATCAATGGCAGTTTATATTGTTCCATGATCTATATTTCCCCCACCGATGGACTGTTGGGGGTACATCGAAAAATAAAGCCCACGGGAACCGAAAGGATCGTTTGGGGGGAAGCGGACGGGGCCTCGTTGGTGACCTTTCAAACTAAGATCGGCAAACTGGGCGGACTCATCTGCTGGGAAAACTATATGCCCCTGGCACGCATGGCCATGTACCAAAAAGGGGTCGAAATTTATATTGCGCCCACGGCCGATGCCAGGGAAGCTTGGACGGCTACCATGCAACACATCGCTCTGGAAGGCAGGTGTTTTGTAATGGGCTGCAATCAATATTTTACCAAGTCGATGCTCCCCGAACCTTTCAAATCCTTGGTGCAGGATGAACCCGAAACGATGTGTCGGGGTGGAAGTGTGATCGTTTCCCCTTTGGGCAAAATCATAGCGGGACCCTTATTTGATAAGGCAGGGGCATTGATCGCGGACCTCGATCTGGAGGAGATCTATTTAAGCAAACTTGATTTTGATGTCATTGGCCATTATGCCAGAAACGATATTTTCGAATTCAAGGTGCCCGACCAGCCCGAAATGGGTATTGAAAAAACACAGCATAGAAAATTGTAGGTTCCGTAATCATGGCCTTGTCAATTTAATATGGTTTGAAAACATCAGCTAGTCGGGTTATTTAATTCACAAAATCAAAACCGATAATCCAAACTCAAAAGAAAATATCTCGGCAATAGTCTATAAGATGCGCTATAACTTCCCGTATCGCTGATATTCAATGTTGAAAAAGTATCATTGTTGAACAAATTGCTACAGACAAGTTTGAGCTTGAGTTTGTTTTTAAGAATATCGTATCTGGCATTCAGATCCGAGAAAAAGGTTGACCTATCTCCAGCCAGGTTTCCGAAGTAATACCGCTCATTTTCAATTTCAACACTTATTTTTTCTGAAATGCTAAAGTCGAGATCAAAAAACGAATAATTGTTGGTATTTCGGTTTTTCTGGGACACCGTAACCACCGATTCGGACCAGGTGGTGCCAATATGAAAATCGATAAAACCATTGAAAGCAGATCGTAATTCCCCTCCGTAACTATAGGTTTTTGAACTCACGGGGCGAAGACTCGAGGTATTGACGATGTTCTGCAACGTATTGCTTGAATAGGAGAGGTTGATTTTGAAGTTTGTGGAAATCATTTCGATGAATTTGTCGGTACTCAGATCAAAGGAATAGAATTCCCTGTCTTTCAATTTTATCGGGCTGTACAGTAAATAGTTGGCCTGAACAATATTGTTGTTTGAAATGTAATCATGGTCTCTGTTATAAAGAAAAGAGGCATGGACCAAAAAAGAATCGCTCCAATTGCCCATCACGTAGTTCGTTAAAAAGATACTGCCACGGAACTGTTGAAAAGTGCCAAAGCCCCTTCTGAAATTCCTATAATTACTTAGAAGATATCCCTGATACAATTGGTCGAATGGGAGATTCGCCGTGCTGTACTTATAAGTGGATAAAATCCTATTTTTTTTATTGATTTGCCATGACAGCCCCAGACTGGGGATTGCGTTTATCGGGTTTGTTTTATCGGTGGTGTCCCCATTGTTGATATTGACTTGAAATCGATGCAATTCCAGACCTGACCTGAATGACACGCTTTTTAAGGAATATTTGTATTGGGCCTTGAGATAAAGGTCCGTTAAATCGTATGTAAGGCGATTCTTGAAGCCGCTGCCCGCATCAAACCTATTGTTCAAGCTATCCGAAAAAATCAGATCACTGGTCAATTGATTTCTTTTTTGGGCAAAACCCGCCCTTAGGTTTAAGTTGCTTTTCGGCGTATTGAGAAAATATGATCCTTCCAAGCCAAAAAACCGTATTTGGTGACGGCTGTTTTGTGCTGCCAGATCAATGCCGTTCAATTCGGGGAATAAATCTTCATACAGGAAGGTATCGACCGTATAATCTTGTGGCTTCGCATCAAAAATGTACCTGCCCGTTATTTGCAGGGCCTTTTCCTCATTGATCTTATTGGTATAGGTAAGTCTTTGATCCGTAAATTTTGTGCGGCTTTGTAAGTTTTCAAGAATGGATTCCCCATTGAACAAAAGGAGGGCATTGTTGTTGAAACGCCCAAAATTGTATCTCCCAACATATTCCATTTGGGCATTCTTACTAGTATTGTAAAGGGCGTCCCATTTCCCGGATCCAGCAAAACCGTT
>JBATHI010000311.1:0-2469 GCA_049666645.1 Flavobacteriaceae bacterium
GGTACGATCGTTGGTGTTTTTGGCATCCTTGTCCAATAACAGAATGCGTTTTTCCCCAAAAAATTCATCCCTGCCCAAGGCATCGGACAATAAGAGTCCGGAGGCACCTGCACCTAAAATAATATAATCAAAAATACTATTGAAAACCGCCTTTGCGGTATACTGACGTTTCTCGGTCACTACTCTTGCGCCATTTCCGATGTCCAATACTTCGTTGACCCGCTCTTGTGAAAAAGTCACATTTTTATACCCCTTTATCCTTAAAAGATAGTGGTTGTAGAAATCGATGCCCCGGATCATTTTGTAACGATAGGGTGCAATGGAAAATCCCTTTGATCGTTTTTGACCGCCAAAATATATCCGATCCCATACCTTGCCCACGATGAAATCGAAGCCGCCATCGCCCATTTCCCAGAAGCACCAGGTACGATCGTTGGTGTTTTTGGCGTCCATGTCCAATAACAGAATGCGTTTTTCCCTAAAAAAATCATCCCTGCCCAAGGCATCGGCCAGTAAGAGTCCGGAGGCTCCCGCACCTAAAATGATATATTCAAAATCCGAACGGTTATTTTCCAATCGACTGGTTAAAAGTTACCCTTTGGTAAAAATAAGGATTTTGTGCAGGGCCATTGCTTTTAATTTATGCGATACCGAAGACCAAAAAATCCGCGTATTCCTTGATTTGGCCCATAAACATAAGTAGGGTCGAAGGTAAGTCCGTACGGATTACCGGCGGTGACCAGCGCATTTCCGCCGCCATCAAAATCCACTTCCCTGTCAAAGGGATCGTTGGCCCGGGCAATTATAAAAGGATTGCCGCGATTTGGGGTCCAATTGAGAAGGTTTTTGATTCCCCCATAGAGTTCAAAATCCGGTAGCCCCTTAAAGGTAAATTGAATGTTTTGGATGCTCCAAACCGGGGAATATTCCCTTCTGGGATCGGAATCGCCCAAGAGCGGCAAACGCATGGGACCATAAAGGTTTCCCGTATAGTCGATACCAAGATGCAAGGTTGGGATTTCATAGGAAAGGCTCCATGTCCCTGCAAACGATTCGGTCAGAATCTGCCGCTGGGTCACCCCTGCTTCGGTTGTGGAAACGTCTTGGAGGGTGGCGCCCAGTGTTGCTTTTAAACCATTGCCGAATACCACATCCAAATTGGTGCTGACGCCTTGGGACACCGAATTGCCCTTAAGGTTTGCATAGATGATCTGATTGGGATCGGTATCGTAGTCGGGCAAAATGGCATTGCTGAAATAGGTATAGAACACAGAGGCGTCCAATCCGATGAAAGTTCCGTCATCGCCATATATCTTTTTAAGGTAGTTCAGGTTGAGGTTTACCGAACGCTCCGGTCTAAGTTCCTCCGCGATGACCACTTCCCTTGCTCCGGTCAATGCTGCATGTTCCTCGGTGAACAGATTGACCACACGAAATCCCGTTCCCGCATTTAATCTCAAGATGTCATTGTCACTGAATTTCCACTTAATGGCGCCCCTAGGGGTAAAAATGACCCCATGTCTTTTGTTATAATCCCAACGAGTTCCCAATAAAATCGAGTTTTTATCCCCAATTCGAAATTCGTCTTGTACAAAAATGCTCGGAATAACGACCTTATCGGGACGGTTATTTTCCGCATCGGAAGTTGCGGGGGTGTTGTCGTCATAAAAATTATACCTGAAGGATGCTCCGAACAACAAATCGTGGCGACCCATGACTTTGTCCCAAGTCCATTGTCCGAAACCGATCCTTTGTTGGGCCAAGTAGGGAATATCGCCATATACAGAGTTTTGGTTATGGTTATTAAAAGAGAAGGACAACATCATATTTTCAGTAGTGGGCAATTGGTATTGCCCCAAAATTTCCCAGCGTCGTGTATAAATACTTTCCCCATAGATTTCCCCGCCACCGCGATCTTCTGGCGTCCATTGCATCTCCCCTCCCCATCGGTCTTCATAAAAATATCGCCCCGCAATCGAAAATACACGTTCGTTTTTTCGCTCAAAGCGCCACTTTTGAAATATCGATACCCGGTCCTGAAGGGTCAGATCGGTAAAATTATCGCCATTGTTATCTGTCGGGATATTGAAGTTGAAATAGTTGATTCCCAATAATAGGTCGGTTGTTTTACCAATTTTGAACTTCGTGCCCAAGTCGAGATTGTATTCGCCCCAACCCGTCAAAAAGCCATCCGCGAAAAAATCGGGGGCCTCTTGCGCGCTTTTTGTGATGACATTGATGAGGCCCCCTACCGCTTCGCTGCCATATAGGCTTGACGCCGGCCCCTTCACAATCTCAATTTGACGGATCAATGAGTTGGGTATTCCCGAAAGTCCGTATACCGTACCTAGACCGCTTACGATGGGCATCCCATCGATCAAGACCAAAGTATAGGGTCCTTCAAGACCATTGATATGTATATCCCCTGTATTACACACATTACAGTTGATTTGGGGCCGCACCCCGTTG
>JBATHI010000312.1:0-2863 GCA_049666645.1 Flavobacteriaceae bacterium
TTCCTGGAAATCGGTAATGGTAAAACAAATGGATAAACGGTTATAGTGCTGACGATCATAGACAAGTATATATTAAAACGCTATCTCATCACTTTTATAGTGATGATTTTGCTGTTCGTCCCCATCGGTATTATGGCGAATTTGGCGGAGCAGATAGGAAAGATGATCGATAATGAGGCGCCGTTAGACGAAATCTTGGTGTACTATGGCAATTTTACCTTGTATATAGGCAACTTATTATTTCCAATATTTTTGTTCCTTTCCATTATTTTCTTCACCTCCAAAATGGCGAGCAATACCGAAATTGTTGCCATTTTGAGTTCAGGGGTGTCGTTCGGCCGTTTTTTGAGACCTTATTTCATCGGTGCCACGATCGTTGCCGTGCTGATGTTTTTCATGGGGATGTTCATCGTGCCCAAGGCCAGCCTCGGGTTCAACGAGTTCGTATACAAATATCTGAAAAAGGGCCGCCAGGATAGGGTCACCAATAACATCTTTACCCAGTTGAACGAGACCGATTTTATCTACGTGAGCAGTTTCGATCCAGCACGACAGATCGGCTATAATTTTACTTTCGAACGGTTTGATAAGGAGAACAAACTCGATTTCAAGATTTCGGCGGCCAATATTCGCTGGATAGAAAAAGATACCGTCTACAGGCTCACCTCCTATGAAAAAAGGAAGTTAAGGGGCGAAACCGAAATTATGGAGACACAAAGGAGGCTCGATACGCTGTTCACCTTTAAAATAGACGATCTCACGCCCGTATCCTACGTGGCTGAAACCAAAAATCTATTCGAACTCAACCAATTTATCTCGGATCAGAAACAAAAAGGGGCTTCGAACATCAACGCCTATATGTTGGTCAAATACAAGCGCTGGGCACTGCCCGTGGCGGCCTATATCCTTACCATCATTGCCGTGGCGGTATCTTCGATCAAAAGAAGGGGCGGGATGGGCCTAAATTTGGCCTTCGGAATATTTGTGGCCTTTATTTACATTTTTTTCGATAAAGTCTTCGGTACACTGGCCCAACAAGCCGGGTTTTCGCCTTTACTGGCCGTTCTCATACCCAACGTGGTCTTCGGGATCACGGCATATTATCTGCTGCAATACGCCAAACGTTGAGGGGTCGGAGTCAATTCAACGGTTGCAAAGTTCCAAAGCTGCGTTTGCGGCACACAATTGATTTTTTTTTTTTGATACTATATACCATCACCGGAGATTTTGGTCATCCCACCTCAAACCCATGATTCAAACCGCCCTACACCTGGCCGATTTGGGGGCTCACCGCCAAAATTCATGGTCGATCGAACCTCATGATGGCGATGCCATCCTTTGGCCATAAGGTCTCTATAAAAGAGGGCCGATTGGATATCTGTACTTCATAATGTTTTATATTTACCCCGGAATTGACTTAATTCGTTCATCACCATGGAATATTTAGATTTTGAATTGCCCATCAAAGAGCTCGAAGAGCAGCTCGATAAGTGCATGATCATCGGCAAGGAAAGCGATGTCGACGTTACCGAAACCTGTAAACAAATAGAGCAGAAGCTGGTCGAAACACGTAAGGAGATTTATAAGAACTTATCGGCATGGCAGCGGGTTCAACTGTCGAGGCACCCCAACAGGCCCTATACCATGGATTATATCCGTGCGATCTGCGGGGAAACTTTCTTGGAACTGTTCGGAGACCGCAATGTGAAGGACGATAAAGCCATGGTGGGCGGTCTTGGAAAGATCGGGGATCAAAGCTATATGTTCATAGGACAGCAAAAAGGATACAATACCAAAACAAGGCAGTTTCGAAATTTTGGGATGGCCAACCCGGAGGGCTATAGAAAAGCGCTGCGGTTGATGAAATCGGCGGAGAAATTCGATATTCCCGTGGTGGCATTGATCGATACGCCGGGTGCATTTCCGGGAATAGAGGCGGAAGAACGCGGGCAAGGAGAGGCCATTGCCAGGAACATCCTTGAAATGACCCGTTTAAAGGTACCCATCATCGTGGTGATCATCGGCGAAGGGGCCTCTGGCGGTGCCTTGGGAATTGGCGTGGGCGACGTGGTACTGATGCTGGAAAATACTTGGTACTCCGTCATCTCACCGGAATCGTGCTCCTCGATACTCTGGCGCAGTTGGGAGTATAAGGAAGTGGCGGCCGAAGCCTTAAAATTGACCGCTACCGATATGAAAAAATTGAAACTCATCGATGAGATCGTGAAGGAGCCAATAGGGGGCGCCCATACCAATCGCGAAAAGACCTTTGAAATCGTCAAGAACAAAATTTCCTCGCATTTTGACGAATTGAAAAAGTTATCACCAAAAGATTTGGTGCATGCCCGGATGGAAAAATATGCCCAGATGGGAGTATTTCATGGGTAATCTCCCTTTTTGGCAAGTTGAACCGTACCCAAAAATTTACTTCTGCCGATTTTTTTGGTTGTCAACACAAAATCGTACCTTATCAACAAGTAAATTGTTGAACAAGTGTTGATATCGCGACAGGCCTTATCCATGTTAACCTAAGGTTAATTACATATTTTCGCACCCATGGAAAGAACAGACCCCGTAATAGCCCGCAAGATCGATAAATCGACGATCATAAGCCTTGAAAGAGGAAAAATACCTCCACAAGCTGTTGATTTAGAGGAAGTTGTGCTGGGAGCGATGATGATCGACAAGAAAGGGGTCGACGAAGTCATCGATATCCTGCATCCCGACGCCTTTTATAAGGACGCCCATAGACATGTCTACGAAGCCATCTTCAAATTGTTCGAATCGTCTGAACCGGTCGATTTATTAACCGTTTCTTCCCAATTGAAGAAAGATGGCCGATTGGAATCGGTAGGCGGGGATT
>JBATHI010000313.1:0-8219 GCA_049666645.1 Flavobacteriaceae bacterium
AAAATACCCACCTTGAAAGAAGATGTGAAAGCCGTAATGGCCGCCAACAAGGCCAAAGGTATCCAAGTGATCGGGGATCAAATACTGAATCCGGTTGAAATGAAGGGCTGGATGATCGATACCGGCCCTGAACTGACCGCTGCCCAACAACAGACCATGGAAAGGGGCGCGGTTATTTTCAATGAACTTTGCGCGCAGTGCCATGGCCTCAACGGCACGGGTACCCCCTTGGGCAATGGCACCGTAATGGCGCCACCTTTGACGGGCTCTCCCAGGGTTCAGTCGCATCCCGAATATGTGATAAAAACATTGCTGCATGGCATGGACGGACCATTGGAAGGAAAGAACTATCCCGGGGGTATCATGGTGGGCATGGGAGATCAGGAAGATGGTTGGATCGCCGATATCGCGAGTTACATCCGGCTGAATTTGACCAATGGAGCCTCACTGATCACGCCGGAACAGGTAGCAGCAGTGCGTTCAAAAAGCAAGGCACAAAAAAAACCTTACCAATTTGAAGAATTATTGGCATCAGTACCACAGACCCTATTGCCCTCTGAAGGTTGGAAAGTAACGGCGAGCCACACCACCCCATCGAGGATTGGAGGTACCGCGGCCCCGTCAAGTGCTTTCAATTTTGAAGGCTGGACTACAGGGGAAACACAGCAAAAAGGCATGTGGTACCAAATCGAATTTCCCAAAGCCCAGCGCATCACCGAAATCCATTTCAATTCCCCTCCCAAAAGGCGGGGAAGTTGGCGGGAGAACATTCCGCCTTACCAAACCTATCCACGGGCATATGAGGTGCAGGTCTCCACGGACGGCACGAATTGGAGAACGGTATCGCAAGGGGCAGGCAGTGATGAGGATGTTGCCATTTTGTTCGAACCGGCGCGCGGAAAATTCCTCCGAATCATGCTCACGGCCAATATGGACGAAGAAGGTGAAATTCCATGGTCGATGCGGCAAATGAAATTATATGGCATGCTCCAAGAAGATAAAAGTATCAACTAACAAGCGTTAAAATGTAATATTATGAAAGATGACAAGAATAAATTGAGCAGGAGAAAGTTTATCGGTACCACAACGGCTTTTGCGGCCGCGACCGCTTTAGCGGCCCCGTCGCTCTTTGGTGCCCCGGCCATCATCCCCTCCCTGAGGAAGCGGAGTAAGTTGATCGGCGGGGTAAAACTTGGCGTGATCACCTATTCTTTTAGAAGCATGCCCGATCAAAGTGCCGAAGCGACCCTGCAATATGTACTCGATTGTGGCATCAACGCCATCGAGTTGATGGGCGATCCGGCCGAGAGCTTTGCGGGCAAAGCGGAAAATCCGGTAGACCGCCGTGCCTTCTACGGACTTATGAGGGCCAAACGCGATGGCTCGCTTACCGACAACCAGGAAAAAGAGATGGCAGAAATGCAGGAACGCATGACGGCCTATAACCAGGAAGTGGCCCTTTGGCGTGCCAATGTAAACATGGATAAGTTTGCCGAACTCCGCAAGATGTACAATGATGCCGGCGTAGAGATCTATGCGTTCAAACCGGCGGCCTTTGGAAAGGACAATACCGATATCGAAATCGATTGGGGTCTGCGGGCCGCCAAAACCTTGGGTGCAAGCCATGTCACCCTGGAACATCCCAGTGACGACGCCTGGACCAAAAAATTGGGAGCCATGGGTGCCCAACATCAGGTTTATATCGGATACCATGGCCATGAACAGCAGACGCCGACTTTTTGGGATACCGCCCTGCAACAATCGCCCTATAACGGACTAAATCTTGACATTGGCCATTATGTGGCAGCTGGGAACAAGGAGCCGCTTGAAATCATAAAACAAAAGCACGACCGCATTTTGAGCATGCACGTCAAAGACCGCCAGTCTCCCGAGCATGGTAAGGGAAATGTGCTCTGGGGAACAGGGGATACGCCCTTGACCCAAGTATTGCAACTCATGCGCGACAACCAATATAAGTTTCCGGCGACCATTGAATTGGAGTACGATGTTCCGGCAGATTCCGATCCCATCACGGAAGTAAGAAAATGTATGGAGTACTGTGCGGGGGCCATTGCCCAATAGTAACGAAGATGAAAACTATCGAGAGGGTTTAACCTTAGCCCAAATACAGGTCGACAAGGCCATCAGGGGTTGTGACAAAAATGGTTTTTTTGTCCCTGTCAACCTTGGTCACCACCGCATCGGTAATCGGGATCAAGAGTCGTTTCCCTTCCTTTTCCACTTCGAACAATGCTTGGGCAGTGGTGTCGTTAACACCCGTGATGGTGCCGATATTCCCATGAACGCTATCGTGCATGGAAAAACCGATCACTTCGTGGAAATAGAATTTATTGCCTTCCAAGGGAGGCAGGAAGGACAAGGGCAGGTACAACTCGCATCCCATGATGCCATCTGCCGCAGCTTCGTTCTTCACCTCCTCGAAATCGATCCGCAATAGGTTCGATCGGTGCAGTCGGCATTTATCAATAAAAAAAGGAACCAGATTGTCTCCGGAAAGGAGCACAAATACTGATTCCAGATTTTCGTAAAGTTGGGGTTCATCGGTGTCGAGTTTCGCCAACAATTCCCCCTTAAAACTATATTTCGAAACGATTTTTCCGAGGTAGAAACAATCTTCCTTTCGCATCGTTCCTAATAAAAACTATTCTTCTTTCTGCTTAGGCGCTTCAGCGGCAGCTTCGGTTTTGGGTTCTTCCACTGCTTCCTCGACTGCAGGGGCCTCTTCGGCCACTTCCGCTTCAACGGGCGCTGCTTCTGCCACTTCCTCTTCTGCTGGGGTTTCAACCACGGCTTCTGCTGCCGGGGCCTCGGCCTCAACTGCTGCCGATGCACGTTTTTCGCTTACCTCTTTTTCGGCTTTCAAGGCTTTGGCCTTGGCTTCTGCCTTGGCTTTGTCAAGTCCGCCTACTTTGGCTGCGATGGTATTTTCCTTATCTTCAAGCCAGGCATTGAATTTCTCCTCGGCCTGCTCTTCGGTCAATGCCCCTTTTCGGACACCTCCCAAGAGGTGGTGCTTCAACAAAATTCCTTTGTAGGAAAGAATCGCCCTTGCCGTATCGCTGGGTTGTGCCCCGTTCTGGAGCCATTTCACCGAATGGTCAACATCGATATCGATGGTTGCGGGATTGGTATTGGGGTTGTAGGTTCCCAGTTTCTCAAGGAATTTACCGTCCCTTTTGGCACGGCTATCGGCCGCTACGATCCAAAAGAAAGGTTTGCCTTTTTTTCCGTGTCTCTGTAATCTGATCTTTACTGGCATATCACATTAATTTTGCAGGGTGCCCGACCCTCGGTTATTAATTCTTTTTTCCCATTTTTCGGGGCTGCAAATATAGACCATTTCCTTTAATGTACAATAGCTGGTGAAAATTTACATTATTCCCGTTCGGCAAGTTGGTCTTTCCCTCTTACCAGATTCGACCGATGCTGGGCTACCATGTCATTGATCTGTTGCAACACTTCCTGATTTGAGTCGGCAATATCATATTGTTCCGAGGGATCATGGTCCAGATTGAACAACAAAGGCGTTGGGTGTTCTATGCGTTCCTCCGACTGCCCATAAGCGCCCTGGGTAATGAAGTGCGCCTTGTAGGGCCCCGATCTGGCCGCATATAGTTCGGTTCCCCTGTAGTACAACATGCTCTTTCGGAGACCGGGATCGCCATTGAACAAAGTCGCGCTCAGGTCGACCCCGTCGATGACCCTGTCCGATGGCATATCGGCCCCTGCCATCTTGCTGAAGGTGGTAAAGAGGTCCATGGTCGATCCAATATCGGTGATCACCGCCGGCTTTATCTTGCCAGGGGCCCAGAAGATGGTCGGCTCCCGCATGCCCCCTTCCCAAGTGGTCCCTTTGCCGTCCTTTAAAAGTCCGGCACTGCCGCCGTTCTGTTCGAAAGGCAGCCATGGCCCATTATCGGAAGTGAAGACCACAATGGTATTTTTATCGAGACCAAGGGCTTCTAGGGTTTTGAGGATCCTTCCCACTCCATGGTCGATCTCTTCGACCACATCGCCATAGAGCCCCCTTTTGCTGGTATTTTTAAATACCTCGGAGGCGAACAAAGGGATATGGGGGAAGTTATGGGCGAGATAAACCAAGAAAGGCTTGCCCTTCTGTTGTTCAATGTAGGAAATCGCTTCATCGGTGTAGCGGCGGCTGATCGACCTTTGATCGGCGGGCCGCTCAATGATATCGGTATTCCGCATCAAGGGCACATTGAAATGTTCCGTTTTGATCGAATCATCGGGCTGTTGCCAGTACGCCATATAAGGTTTTTCGGAATGCATATCCATATCATTGGAATAGGGAATTCCGAAATAATAGTCGAAGCCATTGTTCGTTGGGAGATATTGTTCTTTGTGGCCCAAATGCCATTTGCCAATACAGGCAGTGCTATATCCTACCTTTTGCAGTTGTTCCGCCAGGGTAATTTCATCGGCGGGCAGCCCGTTTTTCGAATCGGGAAAAAGCACACGATTGACATTGCTCGACATCCCGCTGCGCACCGGGTACCTCCCTGTCAACAAGGCCGCCCTGCTCGGGGTGCAGACACTGGCCGCCGCGTAGAAGTTGGTCCACTTTTGGCCTTCCATGGCCATGCGGTCGAGGTTTGGCGTTTTTAGGGTGGGATGGCCATAAATGCCCAGATCGCCATAGCCCAGATCGTCCGCAAAAATGATGATGAAGTTGGGCTGGGGCTCCACGGATTTTTGGCCATGGCCTGCCGAAACCGCCAAAAATAAAAACATCCAAAATAAAAAAGGGTACGCCGCCAAACGATTTCGGATTCTATTCATATTGTTGTTCCGTTGATTGTGTTGAAGATAGCTAATATTGCCGAGAACCACCAAAATGGTACTGAAGCACCAAGGGTTGATAACTCATGACAACTCCCCTTTACCATGGCGATACTTTTCCTTATTTTTAGCCTTGCTTTTTAGACCGATAAAACACCCCGGATGTACCTTATTTTCGATACAGAAACCACCGGCCTTCCCAAACGTTGGGACGCCCCGATCACCGACACCGACAACTGGCCAAGATGTATTCAGATCGCATGGCAGCTGCACGATGCCATGGGCGTACTGATCGACCAACAAGCTTATTTGGTGCGGCCAGAGGGCTTCAATATTCCCTATGATGCCGAAAAAATACATGGTATTTCCACCGCTTTGGCCGAGGAACTCGGCCTGCCGTTAAAGGAGGTGCTGGAGAAATTCAACAAGGCCTGTGCCGGGGCGAAGTTCATCGTGGGGCAGAACGTAGGCTTTGATGTGAACATCATGGGGGCGGAATTCCATCGGACAGGGATGGAAAGCACCATGCAATCATTGACGGTTTTGGATACCTGTACCGAAGAAACGGCCTTATTGTGCCAATTGCCCGGTGGCAGGGGGGGCAAGTTCAAACTGCCCACGCTTACCGAGCTCCATGAACATCTTTTCGGCGAACCCTTCTCGGAGGCCCATAATGCCACTGCCGACGTGGAAGCCACTTCCAGATGTTTCCTCGAATTGTTGCGCCGCCGCCATTACACCAAGGCACAATTACAGGTGGCCCCGGATTATTTTGAGCATTTTCTGAAAACCAATCCCGAGCCGTTCGCCCCGGTCGGGCTGAAGCATGTCAATTTAAAAAAGGCCTCCAAAAAAATTGCGGATCAACTTTGGGACCAGGAAACCGCACAGGTTTCACAGGCGGAAATCAAGGAGAACCTGAAAACGTTGGAATCTGCACAATTTGTGCACCTTCACAACCATTCCCAGTTTTCGGTATTGCAGTCGACCATCGATATCAAAGACCTGATACGCTCCACGGCCGAAAATCAAATGAAGGCGGTGGCACTTACCGACCATGCCAATATGATGGGGGTGTTTCATTTCGTGAAAGAAGTGAAAGCACACAATGCGGGGGTCATCGAAAGGAACGCCATTGCGGTCAATCATGGGGAAACGCCGACCGAAGCGGAAATCACCCCGATTCTGGGCTGCGAATTTTTCGTCTGTGACGACCATACCAACAAGAACACCAAGGACTACGGTTATCAGATCGTCATGTTGGCGAAGAACAAGAAAGGTTACCATAACCTGGCCAAGATGTCTTCCCGCTCCTATACCGATGGATTCTATTATGTGCCCCGTATCGATCGAAAGGTGGTGGAACAATACAAAGACGACCTGATCGTGCTCACCGGCAACCTTTATGGGGAGGTGCCCGGAAAAATTTTGAACGTTGGCGAAAACCAAGCTGAAGAAGCCCTATTATGGTGGAAGGAACAGTTCGGTGATGACCTTTACATCGAGATCATGCGCCATGGCCAAGAGGATGAAGATCGGGTGAACCCTGTTTTGATCGCCCTGGCCAAAAAACATCAGGTGAAGTTGGTGGCGACCAACAATAACTATTACTGTGCCAAGGAAGATGCGGAGGCACATGACATCCTCCTGTGCGTCAAGGACGGCGAAAAACAGGCCACCCCCATAGGCCGCGGAAGGGGCTATCGTTACGGACTGCCCAACCAGGAATATTATTTTAAGTCGCAGGAAGAAATGAAGGCGCTCTTCGAGGACCTTCCCGAATCGATATTGAACATTCAGGAGATCGTCGATAAGATCGAATCCTTTGAGCTGGCGCGGGAAGTGCTCTTGCCCAATTTTGATATCCCTGCCCAATTCAAGATTGCCGACGATGCCGTTGATGGGGGCAAACGCGGAGAGAATGCCTACCTAAGGCATATCACCTATGAAGGGGCAAAAAAACGGTATCCCGAGATTACCGAAGCGATTCGCGAGCGCATCGATTTCGAATTGAAAACCATTGAAAACTCGGGCTATCCCGGCTATTTTCTGATTGTTGAGGATTTTATTCGGGAAGCGCGGAACATGGGGGTTTCCGTCGGGCCGGGAAGGGGTTCGGCGGCAGGCTCGGTGGTGGCCTATTGCCTCAAGATCACCAATATCGATCCCTTGAAGTACGACCTGCTTTTTGAGCGCTTTTTGAACCCCGACCGGGTTTCCATGCCCGATATCGATATCGATTTTGATGATGAGGGCCGTGGCAAGGTCATGGACTATGTAATCAACAAGTACGGTGCCAACCAAGTGGCACAGATCATTACCTATGGCACCATGGCGGCAAAATCGTCCATCAGGGATACGGCTAGGGTCCTGGACCTGCCTTTGGGCGATGCCGACAGGATCGCGAAGTTGATTCCCACCATGTCAAAACTCGACAAGATTTTTGGGGCCGAGGAATCCGAGCTAAAAAAGCGTTTCCGTTCCGACGATTTCGAAAAAGTGCAACAACTTTTGAACATTTCCGAAGGCGACGATCTGGAAGGCCGTACCCTCAAAATGGCCAGGGTGTTGGAAGGATCCCTGCGAAACACGGGCATCCACGCCTGTGGGGTAATCATCACCCCCAGCGATATCACCGATTTTGTTCCGGTGGCTACCGCCAAGGACTCCGATTTGTACGTCACCCAGTTCGACAACTCGGTGGTTGAAAATGCTGGACTCCTTAAGATGGACTTCCTGGGCCTTAAAACCTTGACCTTGATCAAGGATACTGTAAAGATCGTCAAGGCCAGGCACGGCATCGATCTGGTCCCTGACGATTTCCCACTGGACGATGAGAAGACCTATGAACTCTTTCAAAAAGGGGATACGGTAGGCATTTTTCAGTACGAATCGCCCGGGATGCAAAAGCACATGAAAGATCTGAAGCCTTCAGTCTTTGATGACCTTATCGCGATGAACGCGCTCTACCGGCCAGGGCCGATGGAATATATCCCGAGTTTTATCGAACGAAAGAACGGTATCGCGGAAATCAAGTACGACCTGCCCGAAATGGAGGAGTACCTCAAAGAGACCTATGGCATTACGGTGTATCAGGAACAGGTGATGCTCTTGTCACAAAAACTGGCCGGGTTCACCAAAGGGGAAGCCGATGTGTTGCGCAAGGCCATGGGGAAAAAGATTTTTGCCCTCTTGCAGAAACTGAAGCCCCAATTTTTGGATGGCGGGGAACGGAACGGCCATCCAAGGGAGGTCCTTGAAAAGATCTGGAAAGATTGGGAAGCCTTTGCCTCCTATGCCTTCAACAAAAGCCACTCTACCTGTTATGCCTATATCGCCTATCAAACCGCATACCTGAAGGCACACTATCCCGCGGAATATATGGCCGCCGTGTTGAG
>JBATHI010000314.1:0-18382 GCA_049666645.1 Flavobacteriaceae bacterium
CCCCTGTTTTACCTCTTGATCGCTTTTTTGCTCGTATTGGTTTTTGTGACCACTTTAATGTTCGGCACTACTTGGGTGACGATTTTTCTTGCCATGGTAATCACCCTATTTTTTCTGCTCAAGAAGAAATCTTTCAAAATTCCCTTATTGCCCTTGGTCGGCGCTGCCGTGGTCACAATTTTATTTTCGTTATCAGTGAACTTTGTGTTCAACAATATCTTCGAGCAACGGCATCGCGATAGGTTCAGTTTGTGGTTGCGTTTGGAAAAAGATCCGCAAAAATTGGAACAGATCCGCAAGACCATCGGTTACAATACGTACCAGTCTGAAAAGGCCATAGAATCTGGAGGTTTTTTTGGAAAGGGATTTTTGGAAGGCACCAGAACAAAAGGGGATTTTGTGCCGGAACAGCACACCGATTATATTTTTAGTACCGTTGGTGAAGAATGGGGATTTCTGGGTACCGCTTCGGTGGTGCTTCTTTTTTCTTTCCTACTTTTGCGTTTGGTCTACCTGGCAGAAAGGCAAAAGAACGCTTTTAGCAGAATGTACGGCTATGGGGTAATCTCGATTTTATTGATCCATTATTTTATCAACATCGGGATGGTGATAGGCATCTTGCCCACTATTGGAATTCCGCTACCTTTTTTCAGCTATGGGGGTTCCGGACTCCTTTTTTTCAGTGTGATGCTGTTCATTTTCGTAAAACTTGATTCGAACCGGTTAAGGGAAGGTATTTGAAGCAGCCTATTTTTGGAAGTCTTATATTAGGTTAAGATGAATTTTCGGAAATCGAAAAGATGGGTTCGTCCGTTTTTGCGGCGCGTTTGCCTTGGCGTTTAAAATTCCCAATCCTCAAGCTGAACCTCCTTTTCCCGTGCTGCTTCCAATTGATCTGGCAGCGCCTGAAAGAAATCGATATCGGTCATTGCTTCAAGCCCATCGATGGCGACCGTGAACGACTGCAGCGGGGCATTGCTCTCCCTGCCCAACATCAGGAAGGCGATCATTTTCATCGATTTGGCATCACCCCGAGCCACGATTTTATAAAAATAGCGCGGTACTGCGACGTCTTCCGTTCCGATCGTTTCAAGTCCGTTTTGCAGTACCCCTCCCGTGACGATATAAACATCCCCGTACTTTCGTGCCCAATTTCGAACTTGTATTTCAAGTCGGTTCCAAACCCCGGCGTTGAAGGCGCTGTCCTGAGGAGCGATGTTGCTGGTATAAAATGTTTCGTTATAGGCCTGTTCGGAAAACCTGCGATCCCCTGCTGGGCACAAATGGCCGCGATCGTAGCCCGAACCCTTATAATTGCGCCAATCGGCCGACTTGGTCATTACTTTGGGATCTTCCAAAAAGTAGGGTCGTTTTCGATTTTGACCGGTCAGTTGTTCCCTTTTCAAAACATAGGCAACCCATTCGGCCTGTTCGAATGCTTCGCTATACGACAGCATATAATGCTGGTGCCCAACCAGTACCCCTGTAGTGGAGCTCGGCATCAGATAAATTGGGATTTCGGTTGAACTTTCACCGGGTTCCGCACCATAGGGGTCTGGCGTATATAGGTGCTCAAAGAGCCAAAAACCCAATAAACAGCAGAGCATTAAAACGAGGTATATCTGCTTATTCTTTCTTCTGGAATTCGATTGCGGCATAGCCCCAAAATTAATTAATTATTGACGATCTTTGTTGTTTATCCGCTGTATGTTCTGCTTCAAAATTCCGACCAAACAAAGAAATTTTTAAATAGCGAATGCAAAACGGTACATTGTAAATGGAACTTAAAAAAAAGATGCTTACTTGGAAAGACGTCATCAACTTTTGTGTTAAAGGTAACCCGGTACCCGACCGAAGGGTGGAAAAAACCGACTTGGAATGGCGTGAACTATTGAAGGCGGAGCAATATCGCGTGACGCGTAAAAAAGGTACCGAAGCCCCACATACCGGAGCATTGTGCAGTATTCACGATGCCGGAAAATACAACTGTGTGTGTTGTGGTTCACCTTTGTTCGACTCAACCATAAAATTCGAATCGGGAACAGGTTGGCCAAGTTTTACGCAGCCCATAAGTGCAAATGCCGTGAAGTATGAAAAGGACAGTAGCTTCGGAATGGTGCGCGTAGAGGTGATGTGCAATACCTGTGATAGCCACCTCGGCCACGTTTTTCCAGATGGACCGGAACCAGGAGGTTTGCGGTACTGCATCAATTCGGCCTCCATGCAATTACAAAAAGAAGAATAATTCAATGAAAAATCAGCGATTTGAAATGGCCACCTTGGGGGGTGGATGTTTTTGGTGCGTGGAAGCGGTACTCCAAGAACTGAAGGGTGTGGTTAAGGTCGTATCCGGGTATACCGGTGGCAGGGCACCGGGAAAACCTACTTATAGGGAAGTATGCTCAGGACTTACCGGCCATGCGGAAGTAGTACTGGTAACGTTTGACCCCAAGTTGCTATCCTATCACGACCTGCTCGGTGTTTTTATGACCAGCCACGACCCCACCACTTTGAACAGGCAGGGGGCGGATATGGGCACCCAATACCGTTCGGTAATCTATTATCACAATGAAGATCAAAAGCATATTGCAGTAAGGGTTCTTGGTGAAATGTCCCAACACTTCGATCATCCCATAGTAACTGAACTGAGTCCCTTAAGCACTTTTTATGAAGCTGAAGACTACCATCAGAATTATTACCGCAACAATACCTCACAGGGCTATTGCACGGCCGTAATAACGCCTAAAATATCCAAATTGAGAAAGATGCACGCGGATAAACTTGGACATGGTCCGATATAAAAAATAAAAAAGGCCACTGAAAATTTCAGTGGCCTTTTTTTTAAGCATTTCGAACGTTAGCCTTTTACAGCGAGTTTGCCTTGCTTGATATTATTGATCTTAAGGTCTTGCAATACGTTCACCGCCTCTTCCACATATACGTCTTTGGCCAGATTTTTATGCCATCGGTCTCTTTTTTCCCTCAATACGGAATCTTTGGTGAACAATTCTTCCTCATACTTTGGAGAAGTGAAGGTCAGTTTTGAATCATAATCCGAGAGGGTCTTGAAATAGTCCGATTTTTCTTTGTCCTTTTCTTCTTCCGCTTTATATACCTTATAATTAAGGGAAATCTCGGTCTCATCCTGCTCGGCTTTCAACCACTTCGCGTTCTCCTCGATCAATCCGATCTGCGGATTGTTCGCCATCCGTTTACTGCTGTTGGCCACGGTTTGATCATAGTCGATATAACCATCCCAAATTTGATAATCGGCCTGGGAAATCTTATCCCACTTCAAAGGGTTGGCTTGGTCGCGTTCCCCGAGGTCTATATAGCTGTATTTGTCGGGGACCACCACATCGCTTTTTACGCCTTCCAATTGGGTGGAACCACCATTGATCCTATAAAATTTTTGTGTGGTCAACTTTATGGCCCCTAGATCGCCATGTTCGTTGCTTCGCACGATATTGTCCAAGGGAATCACATTTTGAACGGTACCTTTTCCGAAAGTTTGTTTGCTTCCGATAATCACGGCTCGTTTGTAGTCTTGCATGGCGGCCGCCAGAATTTCCGAGGCGGAAGCGGACAGCTCATTCACCAAAATCACCAAGGGACCATCCCACTGGATACGCTCATCCTTATCGTCGTAAATCTCTTTCTTTTTGCCTGAGGATTGCACTTGGACTATCGGACCATCCTTTATGAAGAGCCCGGCCATTTCGACCACGGTTTTTAATGAACCACCGCCGTTATCGCGAAGGTCGATGATGAGTCCTTCCGCGCCTTCGGCTTTTAATCGTTCCACTTCCTTGGCCACATCGGTGGCTGCATTCCTTTCGCTATAATCATCGAAATCGACATAGAATTTTGGGAGGTTGATCAGCCCGAATCTTTGGTTTTGCTTGATGATATTCGCCGATTTTGCAAACGATTCTTCCAATTCCACAACGTCCCTGGTCAAGGAAACAATCTGTAAAGAACCATCGACTTTCCTAACTGTAAGGTCGACCACGGTGCCTTCAGGACCTTTGATCAATTTGATGGCATCATCCAATCTCATGCCCACGATATCGACAGGGGGTTCGCCTTTTTGGCCCACCTTGATAATCTCATCGCCCACTTCCAAACGTTGGTCTCTCCAAACGGGACCACCTGAAATAATTTCAACAATTTTTGCCCCCTCGGGCTTTTTCTGCAAACGCGCACCGATTCCTTCAAATTTGCCCGACATGCTCATGTCGAACTTTTCTTTATCGTCCGGTGCGAAATAAAAGGTATGTGGATCAAATTCATCCACGATGGTATTGATGTATTGAACGAACCAATCCTTGCGCTGAAGATCGTTCACGAAATCAAAAAATTCATCCAAGGTTTTGCCGGTAGATTCCCTGGCCGACTTTTCCGCCTCGGCGGGGGTCATCGGCTTGGCGTTGGCATCGACAATTTCGTCTTGCCCATCATCCTCCACTTCGCTAAGATCCGATGGGGTGATTTTGGATTTGCGCTGCCCGATCATCATCTTGGCATCGTATGTCCCCAATGTGGCATACTTGAGCTGCTTCCTCCACCGTTCCTTCAACTCTTTTCTTGAATCGGCAAAAGGTATTTTTTCATAATCGATGTCGATGGATTCATTGACCGTATAGTCGAATGGGGATTCCAAAACCTCTTTGTAGATTTTTTTGGCATCATCCATACGCTCCAATAACCGGCCATAGACCACATTGAAAAAGGTGATGTCGGTATTCTTGATCTGATCATCGATTTGGAACTTGTACTGTTCAAATTCATCAATGTCTGACTGAAGAAAATAACGTTTTGTGGGATCGATCACATCGATGAAATCCTCGAAAACACTCACTGAAAAATCATCATTGATCACCTTGGGCTCATAATGTCCTTTTTCGAGCACATAGGTAATAAGGTCCAGCAAGAGTTTGTCCTTATCGTCATTGTCAAAATTTTTATTCGAATTATTTGTAAAACTGCACGAAGCAACGGCTATTAGCATTACGATCATTGCGTAGGCAAGGTTCCTTTTCATTTATTCCTTTTTTTAATCGGTAGGGCCATTTATATGGCTTTCCCGAACATTTTTTTCTACTAATTCCCTAAGATACTGAAAAAACCATGCCACGTTGAAGTGCTTTTATTATTTTTTTGTTAAACTGTGAAAAGGTCTTATCCTTTTTAAAAACGTATTTTTGGGCGGTAAATTATGTGGTATGCTAAAACCTTTGATCCTGGTGACCAATGATGATGGGATTACGGCACCCGGTCTGCGCGCCCTGATACGTTTTATGAGCGAGATCGGAGAGGTCGTTGTGGTAGCTCCCGATAGCCCACAATCGGGCATGGGTCATGCGATTACCCTCGATAGTACGCTCTTTTCCACAAAAGTAAACGTGGGCTCCGAAGATGGGGCCAAAGATGAATACAGCTGCAGTGGCACCCCTGCCGATTGTGTAAAACTTGGACTTCAAGAACTGCTTGAACGCAGGCCGGATATCTGTGTCAGCGGTATCAACCATGGCTCAAATTCTTCGATTAACGTAATATATTCGGGCACGATGAGTGCGGCAATAGAAGCCGGTATCGAAGGTATTCCGGCCATAGGATTCTCGCTTTGCGATTATGGTTGGGAAGCCGACTTTGATGCTACCAAAGACTTTGTACAACGCATTGTGACAGAAGCCCTGAAGCATGGGATTCCTGAAGGGGTAGTGCTAAACGTAAATATTCCCAAATTGGGCATCTCACAAATTCAGGGGATTAAGATATGCAGGCAGGCCAGGGCCAATTGGAAGGAGAAATTCGACAAAAGGACCAATCCGATGGGAAAGCATTATTATTGGCTGACCGGGGAATTTGAACTGCTCGACAAAGGGGAGGATACCGATGAATGGGCTTTGGCGAATGGTTATATCTCGGTGGTGCCCACCCAGTTCGACCTAACCGCACACCATACGATCCAACAAATCAATACTTGGAATTTAAATGAATAAAAGGGAAATCGCCATAGGATTCGTGGTCGGACTTATCGCCAATACACTGGGGACGCTGCTCTACATACTTCTTTTTTCGGAGTTGGGCATTGTTGACACCTACAGGGCCGCCGTTCAGCAAGGCCATGTGGGCAGCCTTTTAGCGCTTGGCGCGCTGTTGAACCTAGCTGCCTTTTTCGGTTTTTTGAAGCTAAAGAGAGATTATAGGGCCCGTGGGGTGTTGATGGCTACCGTATTCACCGCATTGGTGATACTGTTCTATAAATTGTTTTAAAATATTGCCTCAGATCCACAAGTGCATTTTGTGGAACCAGGCCATTGGGCTGATTCGCGAACATGATTGTTAACCCTTAAAATGTACCGCCAGATATTGGTTTGGTGGAATTTGAATCGATGAAGTACTATATCATTGCGGGGGAAGCCTCAGGCGATCTACACGGGTCGAACCTCATAAAGGCACTTTTGGCCAAGGATGACCAGGCCAATGTTCGTTGTTGGGGGGGCGATATGATGCAGGATGCCGGGGGCACATTGGTAAAACATTACAAAGAAATGGCTTTTATGGGCTTTGCGGAAGTCCTCTTCAACCTGAACACGATTTATAAGAATATCAAATTTTGCAAGTCCGATATCGCAATCTTTGATCCCGATGTCATCATTTTTATCGATTTTTCGGGATTTAACCTTCGAATTGCCCAATGGGCCAAGGCGAGGGGATTTAAGACCAATTATTATATCTCCCCACAAATTTGGGCTTCCAGGGAACAACGGATCCAAAAAATAAAGAGCGGCATTGATGCGATGTATGTGATCCTCCCCTTTGAGAAAGCCTATTACGAAGAAAAGCACCAATTTGGCGTGCATTTCGTAGGACATCCTTTGTTCGATGCCATGCAGAACAGGCCAGCCGTGAACGAAGGCCAATTTAGGCTCCAAAACCAACTCGATGTCACTAAACCCATTATAGCCCTTTTGCCTGGCAGCCGCGAGCAGGAAGTAATGAAAATGCTGTTAGTGATGCTCTCCGTGGTCGATGATTTTAAAGAATACCAGTTTGTGATCGCAGGGGCACCCAGCCTTACCCCTGAATTTTACAAGCCTTTTTTGGGGAGGCCCAATGTGGGTTTTGTGACAAACCGGACCTATGACCTCCTCTCCCTTTCCCGTGCCGCCCTGGTAACCAGCGGCACCGCTACGTTGGAAACCGCTCTTTGTAAAGTGCCACAAGTGGTTTGTTACCGGGCCAATTGGATATCCTACCAAATTGCCAAACGCATCATCACCCTCGATTATATCTCATTGGTCAACCTGATCATGGGTAGAGAAGTGGTGAAAGAACTCATCCAGGGCGATTTGAACACCAAAAACCTAAAGACCGAACTTTCCAAAATATTGGCAGACCCTGGCCGAGCCCATCAACTGAAGGCCTATGATACACTCGAAAAAATGCTGGGAGGACCAGGGGCCAGTGAAAAAACCGCTGACCTGGTCATCAAGGGATTATAGATTGAATGTCTGGTTAATTCGATGACACATTTAATATATTTGGTTAATTTTGAAAAAAAACGAACTGATGTCCCCTTCAGTCATGCCACGGAATATGCGAAAGATCTTCCTTGCTTTTCTCTTTTTTTTGATCACCGCATGTGGCGTGGTAAAGAAGAAAACCACCTATTCCAAGACAAGAAAGGTCACTGTTGAAGGCTCGAAAGAGTCGATCGTCGATAATAAGGAGGTGCTGAATGAAAATGGGGCGAGCAACATCACCTCAAAGGCAGATGAAATCATCAACACCGCTTTGACATTTTCAGGGGTGCGCTATAAATATGGTGGCACGACCAAAAACGGGATGGATTGCTCCGGGTTGGTCTACGTGGCCTTTTGGGAAAACGATGTGCCACTGCCACGAATTTCGTATGAAATGGCAGAAACCGGGGAGCGTATCAAAATAAATGACGTGACCAAGGGCGACCTGCTCTTCTTTAAGACCAGCAAACGCGGCAAGAAAATCAACCACGTTGGGGTGGTAGTGGCCGTTGAAGACGATGAGATCAAATTTATCCATGCTTCCACTTCAAGGGGGGTCATTGTATCTTCGCTTCGGGAAGGCTTCTGGAATTATGCCTTTGTAAAGGCCGCAAGGGTTCTCTAACCAACCTTTTTATGCAGTTCTTCAGATTTATCCCCATAAAACTTAGCTTGGTACTGGTCATTGGCATCGTTTTGGGAAATGTCCTGGATTTTAAAATTATTCCGGCACTTTTACTGCTGCTCCCGATTCTGGTCGTGCTTGGTTTCGTGTTTTATGGTCAATACAAACCGCATTCAAAAGCATTCGGCATTCTGGCGGGACTCGCCATTTTGGGCATAGGCATTTTTACGGTCTCCCTTGCAAAACCGCAAAACAAACCGCAGCATTATTCGCATCGAGACTTCCAGGGGCAACATTTATGGAAGTTGAAGATTGATCAAGTTTTGAAATCGACTTCCTTTTCCAATCGCTATTTGGCCCATCCGATCGCCCTTGACGGTCATGGAACGTATGGCAACCTTCTCGTGAACATATCGATAGACAGCACGGTTGGGAATTTAAAGGTCGACGACGAATTCTATTGTTATCGGTCGATTGCCCCCATCAATCCACCCCTCAATCCTTTCCAGTTCGATTACAAAAAATACATGTCGCAACTGGGCGTTTCCCACCAAATTAGGTTGAAAAAGGAGGAATATATTTTGGTGGCCCATCCTTCACCTACCCTTCGCGGAAGAACTGCCGCCCTTAGGGACAAAATAATTTTAAAATTGAAATCGGCGCATTTTGGATCGGAAGAACTCGGCATTATGCAGGCCTTGTTGCTGGGGCAGCGGAACGATATTTCCGAGGACACCTACAATAACTATAAAAATGCCGGGGCGGTGCACATTTTGGCCGTTTCAGGTTTACATATCGGAATTCTATTGATGTTGCTGCAACTTCTTTTTCGCCCTTTGGAACGCTTGCGCCATGGGAAAACGCTCAAACTTGGGCTCATAGTGCTTTTGCTATGGGCCTACGCTTTTTTGGCCGGCATGTCGGCTTCCATTGTAAGGGCGGTGACCATGTTCAGCTTTGTGGCCTACGCCCTTTATCTGAACAGGCCGAGCAATACCTTCAACATATTGGCCTTGAGCATGTTCTTTATACTATTGGCATTCGATCCAAACCTGCTCTTTCAAGTAGGCTTTCAAATGAGCTATGCTGCCGTATTCGCGATCGTTTGGATCTATCCCTTGCTCCAAAAGTTTTGGTCGCCCAAAAACTACTTGGTACAGAAAATTTGGCAGTTGCTGTCTGTCAGTTTCGCGGCCCAGTTGGGGGTTTTGCCCATAAGCTTGTATTATTTCCACCAATTTCCAGGGCTCTTTTTTGTGTCGAACCTTCTTATAGTTCCGTTCATTGGACTGGTATTGGGTTTGGGCATTTTGGTCATTGTCTTGGCACTGATAGATACATTGCCCCTTTTTGTGGCAAGAATATACGACAAATTAATTGCGTTGATGAATGCCATTGTTGATTGGGTAGCTGCCCAGGAAGTCTTCATCTTCAAAAATATCCCCTTTGATGCCGTACAATTGACACTTGCCTATGTGGTACTCATCGCTTTGGTATTGTTTGCGATCAAAGCACACTTTAAACGCGCGTTGGCCTTATTCATCGCCATTTTGGGATTTCAAACATGGCTTTATATTACCGGCTTTCAAACGAGAAGGCAAGAAGTATTGCTCTTGGCGCATCAGACCAAAAACACGCTGCTCTTATACCAATCGGGGCAGAAGCTGGCGGTATTCAGTGAAGACACGACACGTACCGAAAGAATCGTGACCGATTACCAGGTGGCAAAACGAATCACTTCCATTGATTACCCACCTCTTCAGAACAGTTATGATTGGAAAAACAAATCGTTGTTGATCATCGATGGGTCCGGCGTTTATCCAACGGATGTGGCTGGCCCTGATTACCTATTGCTTAGGCAATCCCCCAAGCTGAATTTGGAGCGCACCATCGATTCATTGCGACCCAAGACCATCTTGGCCGATGGCAGCAATTATCCCTCGGTGATAAAGAGCTGGCAGACTACCAGCAAGGAAATGGGAATCCCTTTCCATTATACGGGGGAAAAGGGTGTCTTCGAATTTGATTTGGACGATTAATGGATCTTCCCCATCAATTTCTTTATTAAAGGAGAGGCCACTAGTACGAGAAGCCCAGCCCCTAAGGCGTATTTGGCAATCAAATCAAATCCGTCGGTATATACCGAAAGGGTATCAAATCCGCCTACGTTCTTATCGGTGCTCTCGATGGCCAATTGTTCCCCAATAAAACCGACCACTTGAAAAGCAAATGCCGAGGACAGGAACCATACCCCCATCATAAATGCCACAATGCGTTTGGGCGAGAGATCGGTAATCTTTGATAGACCTACCGGTGACATGAACAACTCGCCCACAGAAATCAAAAAATACATCAATAGCAAATAGGCAAACGGAACCATGCCGTTGTCGTCGGCACTGGCGCCGCTCAAGGCCAGAATATAAAAACTGATGCCGGCAAATACCAATCCAAAACCGAATTTATAAGGGGTACGGGGGTTCATTTTCTTCTTGCTGAGATAGGTCCATAACATGGATATGGGAATGGCAAGGATGATGATGAACATTGAGTTGAGCGAATTGGTTTGGGCGGCCGACATAAAAGAAAGGTTGACGTTTCGGGAGGCAAAAAGCGTGATGACGCTTCCAGAAAGTTCATGAAAGCCCCAAAAGATGGTCATAAAAAAGGTGATCAAAACCGCAACGAACAATTTTTTCCGTTCGTCCAATGTGGCCTGATACATGATATAGGCCAAATAAACCAAGATGGCGATCCCAATGACCTTAAATATTATATTTACGATGTTTTGGTCGCCCAGGAAAGTGCCATCGGCACCAAGCGCTTTGTACGAAGACAATAAATAGGCAATTATGGGAACCGACAATACGGCCAACACAGGAACCATGATACCCTGTTTCACTCCAATAATTTCTTTGCTTAACACTTGATCGTTGGGCGGAAGCCCTTTATCACCGAAAACATTTTTGCGTATTCCGCTCCAAAAAAACAAAAGTCCGATGAGCATCCCAATGCCTGCGAGGCCGAATCCATAATGCCAACCATATTTGTAGGCTAGCCATCCACATAGTAAGGGGGCTACCCAACCACCGATATTGATGCCCATATAGAAAATGGTGAAGCCAGAATCTTTTTTTGGATCACCCGGTGCGTAAAGCGTTCCCACAAAAGTGGAAATATTGGGTTTAAAAAACCCATTTCCCACGATGATCAGGGAAAGCGCCAAAAAAAAGGCCACATTGTTTTCAATCGCAAGTACAAAATGGCCTACTGCCATTAGAATACCTCCCAAAAAAATAGAATTCCGCATCCCTAAGATTTGGTCCGAAATCTTTCCGCCGATCACTGTAGAGGCATATACCAGCGAGCCATAGGAGGCATAGACCGCAGCGGTCGCAAAATCGCGTTCCACCAGGGCCTCAAAAATAACATTGACCATATAGAGGGTCAACAAGGCTCGCATACCATAGAAACTGAATCGTTCCCACAACTCCGCAAAAAATAGATAGAAAAGGCCTTGGGGATGCCCGAAGATTTCCTTTGGTTGGTTCGGGGTAGAGAGGTCGGTCATGGTCTAGTGTTTTTGGTTTATAAGTTCATTTTAATGAAGTCGGTCATTTTATTGAAAAGGTGAATGCTGGTATTGCCTCCGTAAATCCCATGATTTTTATCCGGATATATGGCCCAATCGAATGGTTTGTTGGCCTGTACCAAGGCTTCGATCATGCGCATGCTGTTCTGCACATGTACGTTGTCGTCGCCCGATCCGTGTACCAATAAATATTTTCCCTTTAAAAGTTCGGGATAGTTGAAGGGTGAATTGTCATCGTATCCTCTTGGGTTTTCCTCCGGTGTTCTCATGTAGCGCTCGGTATAGATCGTATCATAAAAACGCCAACTGGTCACGGGCGCCACGGCAATGGCCATTTCAAAAGTGTCGCTGCCCTTTAATATGCAATTGCTGGCCATATGGCCCCCGAAGCTCCATCCCCAAATACCGGTGCGCAATGGATCGATATAGGGCAGTTCGCTCAGGCTTTTGGTCACGGCAATCTGATCTTCGGTCTCATACTTTACCAGGTTCATATAGGTCACCTTTTTAAAATCGCTCCCATTGAAACCGGTTCCCCTTCCATCGACACAGGCAATAACATAGCCCTCCTGCGCCAGCATCTGATGCCAGTAATCCCGTGTGCCCAGCCATCGGTTCGCCACGTTCTGAGATCCCGGGCCGCTATATTGGTACATCAATAGCGGGTATTTTTTGGTGGCATCAAAATCTTTCGGCTTGATCATATACATGTTCAGGGCATTGCCATTGATGTTGATGGTAGAGAATTCGATGGCACTCGTCGTGTATCCCTCCAATTGGGCTGCAAGGCCTGCGTTATCCTTGATTACCTTCAATTCCTTGCCCGTTGAGGCCTCGTTCAAAGTATAAAGCGGGGGAACGGTGGCACTGGAATAGGTCTTGATGAAATAGGTGTGATCGGCACTGAAGTCCGCCGAATTGGTTCCCGCCTTGCTGGCCAATGCATTTTTGTTTTTACCCTTGCTCGTGATGCTATAGATTCCCCTATTGATGGAGCCATTCTCTGTAGATTGGTAAAAAACACGGTCCTTTCTCTTATCGTAACCATAATAGGCGGTCACTTCCCAGGGCCCCTTGGTGATTTGGTTTTGAAGTTTTCCATCGCTTCCATAAAGATAGATATGGTTGAAACCATCACCTTCACTTGTCCAAATAAAGCGGTCATCCTCCAAAAAGGTGAGGTTGTCATGAATGTCGACATAGGCGTCATCCTTTTCTTTCAACAGTAAAGAAACAGCATGGTCGGTGGTATTGACGGCCAGCAGTTTCAGGTTGTTTTGGTGCCTGTTGATGGTTTGCACGCTCAATCGATCGGGGGCGTTCATCCATTTAATCCTCGGGATGTAATAGGCATCCTCCAAATCAACATCTGAAATTTTACCCGATGCCAGATCGAACAAATGCAAGGTCACCACGGAGTTGGCTTCCCCTGCCTTTGGATATTTGAAAACGATGGGCTTGGGATAAAGTTCCTTACCATAAAAATCCATGGTGAACTCCGGAACCAAGGTCTCATCGAAGCGCAGAAATGCAATTTTTGTGCCATCGGAATTCCATTCAAAAGCCCGAACAAACGAAAACTCTTCCTCGTAGACCCAATCGGTAACCCCGTTGATGATCTTGTTCTTTTCACCATCCTTGGTGATTTGTACGGTCTGTCCGGAATCGAGATCGAACATGTACATGTTGTTGTCGGAAACATAGGCAAGCTTATCCCCTTTCGGCGATATTTTGGGTTCTTGTATTTTCGTGTCCGACACTTTCAGCAAGGCTTCGGTTCCGATATCATAAACATAACAAATACCCAAGGTAGACCTTCTATAGATCGGCTCACGTGCGGTGGTCAATACTATTTTCGATTCGTCATCGCTGAATTCGTAATCGCTGAATCCCGAAAGTTCAGGGTGATCCTTTGAAGAGAAAAGGGTACCTATCTGCAATTGGGATTCGTAATTGTAACGGTCGATAGTAGTGATGTCGTTAGTTCGATTTACATTGCGTAAGGTGTATTGCTTCCCATTTTTCATGGAACGAAGGGCATCCAGGGTTTCAGTACCAAATGCACCTTGATAAATCTCTGCCACCGTAATCTTCTTTTTCTGGGCTATGGCTCCAAAAGCAAGTCCCAATGATAACCCCAGCAAAAGGCAAATTCGATTCATTAAAAGTCGTATTTGGTTAAATCTTTCAAGTTTAGTGATAATTTTACGAATAATTAAACTTTAACGGGAAAATCAAGGTCACTTGTAGCACCCATTCGAGACTACGCCTTAATCCCATAATCATTATATTTAGCCTCCGAAATCATTTCGCCATGACCAAACCCATTGAAGGATTTTCGAAATTGTCCAAACAGGAAAAAATCGATTGGATCACCGAAAATTTTACGCACGATGCCCATGCCAGCAAAACGATCATAAAGCGTTACTGGAATACCGACACCATCCTCCAACAGTTGCACGACGAATTTGTTGAGAATACGATCACCAACTATTACCTGCCGTTTGGGATAGCCCCGAATTTTTTGATCAACGGAAAGCTATATGCCGTTCCGATGGCCATAGAGGAGAGTTCCGTGGTAGCGGCAGCAAGCAGGGCAGCAAAGTTTTGGCTGGCCCATGGCGGGTTCAAGGCCAATGTATTGGGCACGGAAAAAATTGGGCAGGTACATTTTATGTATAACGGCGATGGTCGCAAATTGCGTGCATTTTTTGATCACATCAAGCCAATTTTAATGGCCGATGCCGCCCCGATCACCAAGAAAATGAAAGCCAGGGGCGGTGGCATTGCCGACATTGAACTACGTGACAAGACCGTCGATCTCCCCCACTACTATCAACTGCACTGCACCTTTGAAACCAAAGATGCCATGGGGGCAAATTTCATCAATTCATGTTTGGAGCAGTTTGCCAGGACCTTGAAGGGGGAAGCCCAGCAGTACGAAGGTTTGGGGGAAGAAGGGAAAAATCTGGAAGTGGTGATGAGCATTCTCTCCAACTATGTACCCAACTGCCTGGTCCGGGCCGCGGTAAGTTGCCCCGTGCAGGAGTTGACCTTGGATGGCAACACCCCGGCCGAAGAGATCGCGAACAAAATCGTCAGGGCGGTCAACATTGCACGTATCGAGCCACATCGGGCAGTGACCCACAACAAAGGGATCATGAACGGAATAGATGCCGTGGTCCTGGCTACCGGAAACGACTTCAGGGCCGTGGAAGCGGGGATACATGCCTATGCCTGCAAGGAAGGGTGCTATACCAGTCTTACCCATGCTGAAATCAAGGACGGAATTTTTACCTTTTCCATTGAAATTCCACTTGCACTGGGCACTGTCGGAGGATTGACCAACCTGCACCCCTTGGTAAAATTGGCTTTGGAAATTTTAGGGAACCCCTCGGCCCCAGAATTGATGCAGATCGTCGCGGTCGCCGGCCTTGCCCAAAACTTTGCCGCAGTCAGCTCGTTGGTAACAACGGGGATCCAAGAAGGCCATATGAAAATGCATCTGTTGAACATTCTCAATCAATTGGGTGCCACGGAATCGGAGAAAAAAGTGATGATCCAACATTTTAAGAAGCAGACCGCAACGCACAATGCCGTTGTGGAGGCATTCGAGCAATTAAGAAACCCATAAATGGCCCGTGAATTCCACAGTAACGGTAAACTTTTGATCACCGGGGAATATGCGGTATTGGATGGCGCCCTTGCGCTGGCAATACCCACCGTTTATGGCCAAACCCTAAAGGTCATCGAAAACGGCACCCGGAAATTGACATGGAAAAGCATCGACCATTTGGGAAAGACATGGTTCGAATGGACCTTTGCCCTTGACATTCCCCTTTCCGAAGAAAAGCAGCGGCTCATTGACCCGACGGCAAAAACACTGGCAAACCTTCTGGCAGAGGCCCAAAAATTGAATCCTTTATTTTTACCAAGCAAAGGGGGATTTGCCATAGAAACCCATTTGGATTTTCCAAAAGAATGGGGACTGGGCTCCTCTTCCACCTTGATCAACAATATTGCCCAATGGGCGCAGATCGATGCCTATCAGCTCTTGTGGAATGCTTTTTCGGGCAGTGGCTATGACATTGCCTGTGCACAAAACGACACCCCGCTTTTATATCGGTTGAATGATGGGGTACCTGAGGTGCAACCCGTTTTATTCGACCCGCTTTTCAAAAAAGAGCTGTTCTTCGTATACCTCAACAAAAAACAGGATAGTAGGGAGGGAATCGCCAGGTACCGCGGTCGTACATTTGACAAAGTTAAACTGATTGCCGACATTACATCACTTTCAAAAAACATTGTAAATGCCGGTACCCTTTCAACTTATGAAGCCATAGTGCTCGAACACGAAAAATTGATTTCCCTGGCATTGGGGCTCCCTATGGTGAAAGAAGCCAATTTTTCTGATTATAAGGGATCGATCAAGAGCTTGGGCGCCTGGGGCGGCGATTTTATTTTGGCTTCCGGCAATGATGGCACGCCCGGTTACTTCAAACAAAAAGGGTATAATGTGATCATACCCTTTTCCAAAATGATGCTTCATAAATAGGCTGCCCAACCGGAGCCCTATTTTAGTAAAATGTTTTCCTGTTGTCCTCGATTTCCGCTTTTCCTCTCAATGCTTCCATTACCGCGGCGTTTACCTTGGTCGAGTTTGCATTTTTCAGGGAAGTGGCATAAGTGCTATAGTTGTCCAGTTTCACAGGCTCTTCTTTTTTGACCAGCGTGAACATGAACACTCCTGTATTTCCTTCGATCAAATCGGAGGTTTCCCCTTCCGACATGGCAAATGCGGTTCCAACGATCAGCGGTTCGCTTCCGGCTCCGGCAATGGTCGGTGACTTCACCGTGAGGGCAGAAGCGCTGGCAACAGAGGTGTTGTTGTCCTTGGCCAGATCCTCTATCGATTTTCCTTTGTTGGCCCCGATGATCTGTGCCGCCTTTCGTTCTTTTCTGATTTTTGGCAACACGGTTGGGGAGGCATCCTCAACGCTCATCAACCCTTCATCATATTTGCCGGTCAACTGAATGACCGCATAGCCGTTATTGATATTGAAACGTCTTATTTCGCCCGCCTTTGTTTCCGGATTGAACGCCCATTGTACAATACTGCGCTGTGCATCAAGTCCGGGCAGGTTTTCATCCATGGCCATGATTTTGTTCACTGGTCGCACGGTGTATTGTTTTTCTCTGGCAAAATCGGAAAAGGCCTTGTCTGATGCTATCGACTCCAACTCAAAATTGGTGGCATCGGTAAAAAGTGTATTGATGGTTTCTTCGGATGGCTCCACTTCCCTTGCCAGGGTGGCGATTTGAACAATGTCTTGTTTGTCGTCAACCTTGATGATATGGAAACCGAAATCGGTTTCGACCAATCCGATGCTGCCCACGGGATTTCCAAAAGCAAAATCGTTGAACTTGGGTACCATGACCCCCTCTTGAAAATAACCCAGGTCGCCCCCGTTGGGTGCCGATGGCCCGTCTGAATTGTCCCTTGCCAGTTGAGAGAATACCACATCTGCCTTTTTGGCTTCCAACAACAGTTCATTCGCCTTTTTCTCGGCTTCCTCTTTGGTTCGTGTGACCTCGGGGTCGGCGCGCTGTGCACCTTCATAGGCGATAAGGATGTGACTGGCCTTGACCGACCCGAAGGCTTTGCGCCTGACCATCCTGGACACTTTGAAATACTCCCCATCCCGATATGGACCAAAAAGTTCGCCCACATTTAAGGTCATCAACGTATCGGCAAATAAAGGAGGAAGGGCATTCTTCGCCTTGAAGATGGTATCGAATTTAAGATCCGAGTAACGGTCAAGAAAGGCCGTCAGATCCGTGGTATGCCTAAAACCCTTTATCGTATCGTTTCTATCGTTCTGGGCATTGTATTCGACGGTATCGTCCAATAATTTGGTGATTTCGTCTTCAATGGACTTGACGTCGGCATCGGATGGTTTTTCCTCAAAATATACAAATTGGATGTCCCTAGCTTCGTCTTGCTTGAAATCGTCTTGATGCTGTTTGATATAGTTTGCAATCTCGCTTTTGGTAATAATGATGGTGCTATCGGGTATGGATGAATAAGGCACGCGCACATATTGCAGGTCCATTTTCACATTGGCCAATCGATAATCCAGTTCCCCTTCCTTGAGCGTAGCGCCGACCCCTGCCTTGATCAGATTAAAATAGGTCTGTTCCTTGGCCAATTCAATTATGGCTTTTTCGGTTTGCAGCCAACTGTCGTAACGAAGTGGATCGGAAGCTTTCCAAGTCGCCACTGCATTTCTGAAAACGGTTTCATCAAAAACACCGTTCGCATTTTGGAATTCCGGATTTTGGGCATAGCCCGAAGTTTTCAAGAAGTTTATGATTTGGTCTTGTTCGATGGCAATACCGAGGCCTTCAAACTGTTGCTCCAAAATACTGCTTCTCACCTGCTGGTCCCAGACCTGGTTCACGACTTGCATCGTGGTTGTGGTCGGAGGCGAATTGCGCTGTGCCAATTCCACCTGTTGACGGAACTGCTCGATGGATATTTCCTCTCCGTTGACCTCGCCAATGGTTGAGCCTACCTTGCCCCCTCCTAGGTTGTCGCTTGTAAAAACACCTGAAATCACGAAAGCGAACAGGGCC
>JBATHI010000315.1:0-4946 GCA_049666645.1 Flavobacteriaceae bacterium
ATATCCACCCTTGTTTTTGCTCTTTGCCGCCATCCTACTGGCCCCCATAATGGAAGAGTTTATCTTTAGGGGCCCCTTGGTTTTTTTAAAAGGCCGTCGCGGTTTCCCCTATGCCTTTTATCTGGTCACATTAATTTTCGGGTTTGTCCATCTTGCCAACTTTGAGCTTAATGCCACCATCCTCATGCTTTCGCCCCTTTTGGTGGCACCTCAGTTGTGCGTAGGGCTCATATTGGGCTTTATCAGGGTGCGATTCGGACTTTTATGGTCAATTGGCCTGCATGCCTGTTATAATCTTATCTTGGTAGGGCCTGTCGTTGCCGTTCATTTCATGGAACCTTCGCTACAATGAACAGAAAAACCCTGAAAGAATTTCTTGATGCCAAAGTGATCGAATATAACCGGGCACACTTTCTGGAAACCGATCCCATTTTGGTTCCCCATCGATATGCCATGAAAGAAGACATAGAGATTAGTGGCTTCCTGACTGCCACCATCGCTTGGGGCAACCGTAAAAGCATCATCCAAAATGCGGAACGTTTGATGGATTTAATGGACAATGCGCCCTTCGATTTTGTCATGAACCACCAAAAAACGGATCTACAAACCCTTGGGAATTTTGTGCACAGGACCTTCAATGGGGATGACTTAAGCTATTTTATCCAAGGCTTGCGCAACATTTATGAAAAACATCATGGCATCGAAGCCGTTTTTGCCAAGTACCAGCAACCGAAAAACCTACAACCCGCAATTTCTGCCTTCAAACAGTTGTTTTTTGAACTTGCCCATCCCGAACGGAGCAAGAAGCATGTAAGCGACCCCATGCGGGGATCTGCGGCGAAACGGATCAATATGTTCCTGCGTTGGATGGTGAGGGACACTTCCACTGGGGTCGATTTTGGATTGTGGTCCCTTATAAGTCCTTCCCAATTGTCTTGTCCTTTGGATGTACATTCGGGCAGGGTCGCGAGAAAACTTGGACTATTGATAAGGAAACAGAACGATGCTAAAGCTTTAGTGGAACTGGACCATAGTCTAAGAAGTCTCGACCCCATCGATCCGGTTAAATATGATTTTGCGCTCTTCGGTCTTGGGGTTTTTGAAAAATTCTGAAGTAGAGGTTCATAGAATATCCCAAGACTTTCAAGTTTGCTGAACCGAGAATTCAGCCAACGATTCCAAGCGTGCCCAAATCAAGAGCCACCTTCTTTCCGCCTTCTTTAATGGATTCATAAATGGCCTCCACGATAATCATGTCACGTTTGCCCATTTCCCCCGGGGCCTTGTTGGGGGTGCCCGTTAAAATATGACTTGCAAAATCGTCCATCTGCAATTGCTGCTGGCTCTTAAAAGGAAATTTTATTTCGGTGCCCTCAGAGGTCCGTCCGGCTAGCGGGCCATAGCTGTGGCAGGGATTCAATTCCGCCCATCCGTTTTCAAAGGAGACGAAAAGCCTGTTCGCATTGGCGTTATGGGAAGTGAAAACATGCCCTACCACGGCATCGGGAAATTCCATTTGAGCGGTAATCGTCTCGTCCGTGTCCTTAAAATATTCCGGTCGTGAACTGAATTCCTGGGCAGAAACCGAAATCGGGTTCTTACCTGTCCCGTATATATTGCTTTGGATGGCGTAGACGCCCATATTCATTAAGGCACCGCCTCCCGACAACCTTCGGTTCAATCGCCATTGCCCTGGGTTCCCTCGGGAAATATAGGCCGCATCGGAAGAAACATACTGTACCGTTCCATAGGGCTTTTCCTTTACCAGCCGTTTTATTTCATCGGTATAAGGATCCGATTGCATGCGGTAACCCACACTTAATTTTACACCGGCGCTGCCGCAGGCATCGATAATCGCATCGCATTCAGCGACGCTCACTGCCATGGGTTTTTCACAAATTACATGTTTTCCGGCCTTTGCGGCTCGAATACAGAATTCGGCATGCATGCTGTTGGGCAAAACCACATAAACGATATCGATATCCTTGTTATCGGCTATCGTATCGAAATTGTCATAATTATAAATGTTCTGCTTCGGTATCCCATATCTTTCGGACCATATTTTTTCCTTTTCCGGCGTCCCGGTCACGATACCCGCAAGATAACAGTGCTCGGCATTTTGAAGTGCAGGCGCCAATTGCCCCCCACTGTAACCGCCGAGTCCTACCAGCGCAATCCCCAACTTGCTTTTTTGCACGCCCAGGCCCATGCCGCAAGCCCACGGCATCCCTGCCAAGAGTAGGGTACCGGTGACGCCTTGGGCCAAGCGGCCGTTAAAAGTCCTTCTGTCGATCGATTTCATGGCGCATTCCATTTAAGCTTGTTTCCTAAAACTACAAATAATATCGAAAGGGTTGTTATTTTTACCAGACTTTCAAATCGGGGTCCTAGAAGCCCCAACAGTGCAGCAGGTTCTTCGGGAAATCGAAGGGCAAAGCGCATAATATCACAAAAAAAAACCGCCACCCCAAGGAGTAGCGGCCCTAAATATTTATTGCTGTACGATCAGGGCATCACTACCGTATCGATTGCATGTATAATCCCGTTGGATGCGATTACATCGGCCATGACTACTTTAGAGGTTCCTCCTTTTGCATCTTTAAGCATTACGTTACCATCGACCAAAGAAAGTTCTATGGTTTCTCCTTGTACTGTTGTTATTGTGAAAGTTCCATTGTTCGCCGTAATCGCATCGATGACAGCAGTAGCGTTGAAAGCACCGGATACCACATGGTAGGTCAAAATACCGGTTAAGGCCGACTTGCTTTCGGTCTTTAACAAGTTATCCAAAGTCCCGGCCGGCAATTTTGCGAAAGCTTCATTGGTTGGGGCAAATACGGTAAAGGGGCCATCACCGCTCAAAGTGGCGACCAAATCCGCTGCCTTTACTGCGGCTACCAGGGTAGTGAAATTTTCATTTCCCGCAGCTACTTCAACAATATTCGGAGTCTCCATTATGGGCTCTACAGCTTCCTTCACTTCTTCCATAGCCTCACCGGCAACTTCTTCAGCTTCTTTTTTCTTTTCGCCACATCCTACAAACAGTAATGATGTGATTGTCAACAAAGTAATTGATTTTAAAATTTTCATAGAAATCGTTTTTAAGTTTGGGTAAAACTAAATGGAAATACTGGATCAATGTCTTAATATTTGTTTAATTTTTTATATATTTTCTTAAACATTTCAAAAATTTGTTATATTTTCCGAAATGCATATTTTTAGCGTTCAACAAATCCAACAAATCATGAGGTCCATAATTGTTCCAATTTGCTTAATATGCATTCCGATAACCATAATCTCCCAGACCAGAAAGCTTTCGATCGACACTTTGGTGACCACCCAGCACAGTGTCACCATCGGTGGCACGCTGGTCAACTACACCGCTCAAACGGGTACGCAACCTGTTTGGGATGAAAATGGAAAACCCATCGCTTCCCTTCATTACACCTATTACACCCGAAATAATGTGAAGAACCGGGATGAGCGCCCTTTGCTGATGTCTTTTAATGGCGGACCCGGCTCAGGGTCCGTGTGGATGCACCTGGCCTATACCGGTCCACGTATTTTAAAAATAGACGATGAAGGTTATCCCGTTCAACCCTATGGGGTAAAGGAAAACCCTTTTTCGGTTCTCGACGTGACCGACATCGTATATGTGAATCCGGTCAATACGGGCTATAGCAGGACTATTCCTGAATCGGGTGATGAAGTTGACCGGAAAAAATTCTTCGGAATCAACGCCGATACAAAATATTTGGCCGAATGGCTCAACACTTTTGTAACCAGGAACAACCGATGGCGTTCTCCAAAGTACATCATCGGTGAGAGTTATGGCGGTACCCGGGTAATGGGTCTGTCACTTGCACTACAAAACCAACAATGGATGTACCTCAATGGCGTGATCATGGTCTCCCCCGCCGATTACAAAGTCTTGAATGCCGATGGCCCCGTATCGGAAGCGATCAACTTGCCCTATTTTACTGCGGCGGCCTGGTACCATAATGCCCTTCCCCAAGCCTTGCAACAAAAAGACCTGCTGGAAATACTTCCCGAAGCTGAAGCATATACCATCGACACCTTGATTCCGGCATTGGCAAAAGGCGGTTTCATCAGCGATGCGGACAAAAATGCAGTAGCCGAAAAAATGGCGTATTACTCAGGACTCACCAAGCAAGAAATCCTGGATTTGAATTTGGTGGTGCCTACCGGATATTTTTGGAAGAACCTTATGAAAACCAAGGGTGGCTACAATATTGGTCGGTTGGATAGCCGATATCTTGGTATCGACCGACAGCTTGCGGGGATACGTCCCGATTATAGTGCCGAACTCACTTCCTGGTTGCACAGTTTCACGCCTGCGATCAATTTTTATCTGCAAGAAGAGCTTCAATTCAAGACCGATGTAAAATACAACATGTTCGGGCCTGTAAGTCCATGGGACGAAAGCGACGACAATACCAGGGACAACCTAAGGCAGGCCATGGCACAGAACCCTTATTTGAACGTGATGGTGCAAAGTGGCTATTATGATGGTGCCACTACCTATTTCAATGCCAAGTATACCATGTGGCAAACCGATCCCAGTGGTAGAATGAAAGATCGCTTTGCCTTTAAAGGTTATAGAAGTGGTCACATGATGTACTTGAGAAGGGAAGATCTAAAAAATGCCAACAACGACATCCGCGATTTTATTGAACGCACCATGGCCAATGGGAAATCGGCCAAGTATTGATTTTTCCCGAACACTTAATTAAACCCTTATAATAAGATTCGGGATAGGGCATAAAACGTTTCAAATGCTAAAATGCACATACTCCATCGAGAATAGAGGAACCTATTTAAATCTTAAGGTGGAGGGCTTCTATTTTTTCAAAGACTTTATCCAATTCCCTAAAATCATTCTGAATCATTCCCAGGCCACGGGGATTTACAGGACCCTGTTCAAC
>JBATHI010000316.1:0-1774 GCA_049666645.1 Flavobacteriaceae bacterium
GAATGGCCAGTTCACGGGTAGGGGTAACGATCAATACCTTGATGCCCCGACCCAATTGCTGTTTGGTTTTGGCCAAATATAATTGCTGAAGAATTGGGATGGCAAATGCCGCTGTTTTTCCGGTACCGGTTTGGGCGACGCCCAAAAGATCCTTGCCCTTGAGCAAAATGGGAATGGCCTGTGTTTGTATGGGAGTGGGAACGGTATACCCTTCCGATAGCAGGGCTTTCTGGATGGGTTCGATGATGCCTAAGTCTTTGAATGTCATGTTTTTGATAAATAAGCGGCAAAGGTACGCCGAATGTTTGGATAAAGCGACAAGGGTGTTAAAGGTGTTAAAGGAAGGAATCGTTTCCGACCGTTTTAAAGTCCGACCACGGCCGCCTCGGTACAGCGTTCCCCATCCATAGCGGCGGAAACGATGCCCCCCGCATAGCCGCCCCCTTCCCCGCAAGGGAAAAGGCCTTTGATTTCAGGATGCTCCAGATGGTCGTTCCTGGGAATGGTCACAGGGGATGAAGTCCGTGATTCCACCCCGACCACATTGGCCTCCGCGGTATGGTAGCCTTTCATTTTCTTTCCAAATTCGGTGAAACCCGTCCGCAATCTGCTGCCGATCAAACTGGGCAGGAGCGAATGCAAGGGCGCCGATTTCAATCCAGGCTGGTAGGAGGTGGGGTTGAGGTCTTGGGATAACCTGCCCTCGACAAAATCGGTCAATCGCTGGGCCGGGGCCGATTGGCTCCTTCCCCCCGAAGTGAAGGCCAGCCGTTCGAGGTCTTTTTGGTATTCCAAGCCCTTCAGCGGACCGTATTGTTCATATTTGGGCAGATCGACATCCACATTGATTTCGACCACGATACCCGAGTTGGCATACAGGTTATTGCGTTTCGATGGCGACATGCCGTTCACCACGACCTCTTCGGGCGCGGTGGCCGCAGGGACTATAAAACCGCCCGGACACATACAAAAAGAATAGACCCCCCTGTTCTTCACCTGATGTACCAAACTATAGGCGGCCGCGGGGAGGTGTTCGCTGCGTTCTCCCCGGCAATGGTATTGGATCGAATCGATGATGTGCTGTGGATGTTCTACCCGGACGCCCATGGCAAACGATTTGGCCTGCAGCGCCATTTTTTTGTGTTTGAGAAGGTAAAAGATGTCCCTTGCAGAATGGCCGGTGGCCAGGATCACCCGTTGTACCGACATCTCATTTTTGTCGTTCAAGACAATGGATTTCAATTGGTTATCCTTGATGATGAAATCGGTTACTTTGGTATTGAAATGCACTTCGCCCCCACATTTTAAAATGGTCTCCCGAATGTTTTGAACGATTTTGGGCAGTTTGTTGGTTCCGATATGTGGATGGGCATCGACCAGGATATCCGAAGTGGCCCCATGGTGGACCAAACTTTCAAAGATCTTGCGCACATCGCCCCGCTTCAGGCTTCTGGTATACAATTTTCCGTCGGAATAGGTGCCGGCGCCCCCTTCCCCGAAGCAATAGTTGCTGTCTTCGTTTACGATATGGTCTTGATTGATCGCCCGGAGGTCCCTGCGACGTTCCTGAACATTCTTGCCACGTTCCAAAACAATGGGCCTGTACCCCAATTCCAGACAACGGAGCGCCGCCCACATGCCCGCGGGCCCAAACCCTATAATATGCACCGGCTTCGCCTTGGATACCTCCCTATAATTGAATTCATAATCGGGCTGTTCCGGTAGCCCTTCCCCGATATACACCGCCAGTTTATAGTTGAACACGATTTTGGGC